>JALWKJ010000018.1 GCA_027081495.1 Campylobacterales bacterium
CCGCCGCACCTTGCGCGATACCCTCGTCTCCCATCGCCGGCGTTATGAAGATATTTTCAAAAACTCTTTCATAAATTTTTTTATTTATGATGACATTCGCGCCTACCCCGCCGCTTATAGCGAGATTGGCGCGTTTTGTTCTCTTTTTTACCTCTATAAGATACTTTATAATCACATCTTCGCTAAATCTCTGAACGGCGGCGGCTATATCCTCTTTGGTAAGAGTTTCAAAAATCTTATTTAGGTATTTTTTTTCAAAAATCTTATTCAATATTTCCGGCGCTATTTTCATGCAAAGATTCTCTTTGTCGATCGTAATCGATTTTATAAGATCGTTATATAAAAAATTTTCCCGCTTGCCAAAAGCCGCGAGAGCTTCTACTTTTCCCTCGTCGGCATTTGGAGTAAATCCCAAAAGATGGGTAAATATAGAATATATATTTCCCAAAGACGCATAGCCGCCGTCCGCAAAGTCATACATTTGCATATTTTTTACAAAAATATTTTTACTTTCCGCTATCTTTGTAAATTCGCCGTTTTTGACTTCATAAATTTTTGAAAAAGCTCCATCACCCTCTCCGTCGATCGTAAAAACGGCGCAATTATTAAAATCACAGCTAAAATAGGCGCTATATGCATGACATAAATGATGCTCGTAAAAGCTCATATCGATCTTTGCGTTTGGAAATATTTCTAAAAGATGCGACTTTACAATCTCTTTTAAACTCATCTTTTTGCCAAAAATCTTATAACCTAGATATCTATAACCGTCGCTTTTTAAAAGAAAAGTTTTTACAAAAGCCGTTTTGGAACTTTTTAACTCCTCTTTTCTTTTTGTAAACTCTTTTATATAGAGTCGCTTGTTCTTTTCTTTCAAAAGAGCGCGAAGCATAGTTGACATTTCGTAGGAGTATTTATTAAATATCCTCTTTTCAAAAGAGAGAGTGGCGACGCCGATTTGAAGCTCTTTTATCTTTGCCGTATCGATCTTTTTATATCTTATCATCTCTTTGATAGCGTCTATGGGAAAGATGGCGTCATGCTTTATACGACTTACCCTCTCTTGAGAGAGAGCGTAAAAGTCATCTTCAAATATCGCGAATAAACTCGTATCATGACCGCCGAAAAAGTTAAATCCGATAGTAAGCTTTTGCACAAATGATCCTTTTTAGATACTTAAGAGTATCCAAAGGATACCCGGTCAGTTTTTCGGCATATCGAACTTCTTTATAAAAAGCTCTCCCTCGTCGTTAAAATGAAGATAATAAAGAAGATCTTTTTTTACGCCAAGATCGCAAAGATACCTTAAAGCCAGATTCGCCTGAAGCGAAGCCGTATGCATCACTATCGGCGCGGCTATGCCCGCCGGTTTTCTATCGGTTATCTTAAAACTTTCAAAACCGCTTTTTTCAAAAAAGCAAACTTGCGCGTTAAAAGCTTCGACCGAACCGTAAATCCAGGGCGTATTCGTCTCTTTTGCAAAATCGTCGATTTTCTTTCTTGAAGGTAAATTGTCCGTTGCGTCTATAATAAGATCGACCTTTGAAGCATTTTTTTTAAATTGATCAAAATCGCAATTATGCGCGATCGCCTTGACAAACGGGCATCTTTTTTCAAGAAGCTTTGCCAAAACCTCCGCTTTTGGAAGATTTTCGTCTTCCGTTTTAAAAGCGATTTGTCTATGAATGTTATGAATGCTTACTTTATCGAAATCGACTAAATGTATCTCTCCTATACCGCTTGCGCCAAGAGATATGCCAAGAGACGACCCAAGCCCGCCGCAGCCTATAATGGCGATCTTTTTATTTTGTAGATTTCTTTGAACGCTTTTGCCCCAAAGCTGTATCTGTCTGTTGAAATATTCATCCATAGGGGAATCTCCGTAACTTTTTATCAGATAATCGTTAAAATTATTATAGCCGTTTTTTTTTGATAAATAGTCATTGAGAATCTTTTCTACCAGAAACTCTACTTTATCGGCGGGGACTTTTATATCCGTTTTTATGGCAAAACTTCTATTTTTACCATCCATAACCGCGCCGACATAGAGAGCAAATCCCTCCTCTATCTTGTTCTCTTTTTTGATCTTCGTACCGACAAATCCAAGATTCGCTATGGGAGCATGCGCGCATGAGTTGGGACAACCGTTAAATGAGATAGCGATATTTTCAAAATTCGGAAACTTTTTATCGAGATATGCCGTTACCCTTTTTTGTAAATCCTTTGTCTCGCTAACAGCGAATTTGCAATATTTCAACCCCGTGCATGCCGTATTTTTAACTCTAAACGCAGATGGATTTGCATAAAAACGGCTTTTTTGCATCTCTTTTATAAAATCGTCAACGGCTTTTTTATCTATATCATGCACTATAAAATTTTGAGAAGTCGTAAACGAGAGCTTTTTTATCTGATATTTTTTCATAGCTTTATAGATATTTTTTAAACCCTTCGCATTTAATACGCCCGCATCCGTACTAAAACCTACATGAAAACGCCCCTTTTTTACGCTTTTTTCAACCCCAAAGTGATTTCTTTGCAAGTAGGGTTCCAAAGAGTCGGCAACAGGGTTTAAAAATCTAAATCCCAAAACCTCTTCAAGCCAATTTTTAAATTGAGAAAAGCCCATCTCTTCGATCATATGACCGACTCTGGCTTTTGCTCTATTTTTTCTGTTTCCGCAATTTTTAAAAATATTGACAATCTCTTTAGCGACCTTTAAAATCTTATCTTCCTCGATAAAACCAAGCTTCTTGGCAAAAGACCTGTTGCTGCCAAGACCGCCGCCGACACTCACAAGGTAGAGTATCTTCGAATCGACATTTTTCGCCACAAAACTTAAATCCTGAATCTCATGCGTTACGCACTCTTTTTTGCATCCGCAAACTCCGATTTTAAACTTTCTTGGAAGATTGATAAACTCGCTGTTTGCTTGAAAAAAGGCGTTTAGTTTTTTAACGATTTTCGTCGTATCGGCTATCTCCTTTTTCACTTTGCCGCTTAAAGGGCAAGTTACTATATTTCTAACGCAATCGCCGGACGCCATCTGAGCGCTAAGCCCCACGGATTCAAGCATTTCAAAGATTTTAGGTAAGTCTTTTACCCTGATCCAGTGAAATTGGATATCCTCTCTTGTCGTAATATCGGCGCTGTTATTGGCATATTTTGAAGAGATTTTATAGAGCGTTTTTAACTGCTTTCTATCAATTTTCGCGTTTACTATCTTTACGCGAAGCATATAAAAGCTCTTTTTTTCGTCGTTTGAGCTTTTTGAGTGCGGATAAAGCCCGTACCACTTCATCCGCTCTATCGTCTCGTCATCGACGATTTCGCCGTTTTTTGCATATTTTTTTATATCCTTCAAAACTTTCAAAGGATTCTTTTGGGCTTTGATTCTCTCTACTCTTTGCGCTTTAGTCTCTTTTATCATGACAAATCCTATATGGCGTAATCGCCGATTTTTGTTATATCTTTCGCTTCCCAGTGAGGAAAATGTTTTCTAATCAAAGCATTCATCTCGATCTCGAAATCGCTATAATTATGAGCTTTTTGCGTTGAAGACTCTTTTACTATCATGCCGGCTCCCACGGTATTGTTTGAGATGCGGTCTATGATGATAAAACTTCCAGTTTCCCTGTTTTTTTCGTACGCGTCGGCCGCAATCGGCGAATTTAGATCGATTTTTGCATATCCTATCTCGTTTAATTCGAGCTGATTGGTCTCTTTTTCCAAAAGGGTGTTTACATCCTTTTTATAGTAAAAAAAGTCAATCATACCGCCGGTTATCGTTGTAGATCGCTTTATATAGTAACTTTTGTTTTTCACGAGCGGCTCTTCGCCCATCCAGACGATATGTACATCCCAGCTTCTTGAAACAGGCGCTAAATTGTCGCTTTTTGTTATCATATCTCCCCTGCTTATATCAAGCTCCCTGTCCAAAAGCAAAGTTACGGCGTCGCCTGCGCTCGCGCTTTTTAAATTATCGTTATCATATGTCACGATAGACTTAACGACAGCCTTTTTTTTAGACGGCAAAACCGTGATCTCGTCGCCCGGTTTTATAACCCCCGAAGCTATCGTGCCGCAGTATCCTCTAAAATCAAGATCGGGTCTGTTTACATACTGTACACAAAATCTGAAATCTTTATAGTTAAAAGTATCGAAAATATCGATACTCTCAAGCGTATCCATCAAGGTTTTTCCCCGATACCAGCTTAGATTTTCCGTTTTGTTTACGACATTGTCGCCCTCTAAAGCCGAGAGAGGAATAAATCTTACATCTTTTAGTTTCAGCTCTTTTGCGAAATTTAGATAATCTTCTTTAATATTTTCAAACACCCGCTTATCGTAATCGACCAAATCCATCTTGTTTACGCAAACGATTATATGTTTGATACCAAGAAGAGAGACTATGAAACTATGTCTTCTTGTCTGAGTCAGGACGCCTTTTCGCGCGTCTATGAGTATCACGGCAAGATCGGCGGTACTTGCGCCTGTCGCCATGTTTCTTGTGTATTGTTCATGTCCCGGGGTATCGGCTATGATAAATTTTCTCTTGTTCGTCGAAAAATATCTATAGGCTACATCTATCGTGATTCCCTGTTCTCTTTCGCTTTGAAGCCCGTCAACCAAAAGGGCAAGATCGACCTTTCCTCCGGTAGTTCCGCTTTTTTTGCTATCTTTTTCGATCGATCTTAACTGATCCTCATATATCATCTTGCTATCGTGAAGCAATCTTCCTATAAGAGTACTCTTGCCGTCGTCCACGCTTCCGCAAGTGATAAATCTAAGCATATCTTTTCTCTCATGCTCTTTTAAATACTCGCAAATATTTTCGCTTATCAGACTGTTTTGATTTGCCATTAGAAATACCCCTCTATCTTCTTTTTTTCCATCGAACCGGCCTCATCGCTATCTATGAGCCTTCCCTCTCTCTCGCTTGTTTTTGTTAAAAGCATCTCTTTGATCACCTCTTCAAGCGTCTCGGCGCTTGATTCTACCGCTCCCGTTAACGGATAACATCCAAGAGTTCTAAATCTAACGCTTTTTTCCTCCGCTTTTTGGGCGTACTCTTTTGGCATGCGCTCATCATCGACCATGATTAAAACCCCGTCTATCTCAACAACAGGTCGTTTTTTCGCAAAATAGAGCGGAACGATCGGTATATCCTCAAGATAGATATATTGCCAGATATCAAGCTCGGTCCAGTTTGAAAGAGGAAATACCCTGATGCTTTCTCCTTTTGAGAGTTTTGCGTTATATATGTTCCAAAGTTCGGGTCTTTGGTTTTTCGGATCCCATCTGTGATTTTTGTCTCTAAAGGAGTAAATTCTCTCTTTCGCCCTGCTCTTTTCCTCATCTCTTCTGGCGCCGCCGAAAACCGCGTCAAACTTATAGATATCCAAAGCCTCTCTCAAACCCTGCGTTTTAAAGATATCGGTATGAACGCGGCTTCCGTGTGTGAAGGGACCTATATTTTTCTCCACTCCCTCCTTGCAGGTATGCACTAAAAGTTTTAACCCAAGCTCCTTTACTCTTTTATCTCTAAACTCTATCATCTCTTTAAATTTCCAAGTCGTATCGACATGAACCAAAGGAAACGGAGGTTTAGCCGGATAAAAGGCTTTAAGAGCCAAATGAAGCATCACCGAAGAGTCTTTTCCTATAGAATAGAGCATCGCGGGATTTTCAAACTCCGCAGCCACCTCTCGCATGATATGAATAGATTCCGCCTCCAGTCTTTTTAGATGCGACACCCTCTTTTTGTCTATCATGATTGTTCTCCTTTTATGTGCAGTCCGCACTCTTTATGTTCGGGGTTTTCCCACCACCATCTGCCCTCTCTTATATCTTCGCCCTCGCTTATTGCTCTACTGCATGGCGCGCAACCTATACTCTCATATCCCAAAGAGTGCAATTTATTAAACGGCACATCGTTATCATTTATATATTCCCACACTTTATCCAGACTCCAGTGCGCAAGCGGATTTATTTTTATAAGTTTAAACGACTCGTCAAATTCGACTCTTTGTATATCGGATCTGGTGATACTCTGAGAGGCTCTTAGTCCCGTTATCCAAACCTCAAGACCGCGCAAAGCCCTTTTTAGAGGCTCTATCTTTCTAATGCGGCAACACTCTTTTCTGTTTTGAATACTCTCATAAAAGGCGTTTATCCCTTTTTTATTTACATACTCCTCCACACTGGCGCTATTTGGGAAAAAAACTTCTATCCTGATGCCGTATTTGCTGTTTGTCTTTTCCAAAAGCTCATAACTCTCGTTAGCCAATCTCCCCGTATCCAGCGTGAAAATTTTCGTATCTTTTTTAATGCTTTGTATCATGTGGGTTAATACTTGATCTTCAGCCCCGAGACTCGACGCAAAAGCGATCTTTTGGTCATATTTTGTTAAAAAAAATTCAAGAAACTCTTTCGTGTCCAAATCTTTAGTTTGATTTCGCAACTCTTTTATAACTCTCAATATCTCTCCTATATGTGATAATCTATATCTTTTTTAACCCGCCCGAAACTTATGCGATTCCAAGCTCTTTCATGAAAATAAAAAAGCACCATTTTAGTAATAAGCTCAATAGAGCCGATAGATGCCGCCATAGCGAAACTTCCCGTAATAAGATACGATATGACAACGGTATCAAGAGTGCCAAGCGCCCTCCAAGAGATCGTCTTGACAACGCTTCTATACGGTTTTTCATGCATTTTTCGCTCCAAATATAGTATATCTATCTATTTACAAAGGATTATCTTTTGAAATTAGAGTATATTAGAATTTTTCATGAAAGTCAAGTAATCATATCAATAAAGTAGATTTTATTAAAAATTACGCGTAATTATCCGCTTTGTTATCTGAAGTAGAGAGATTTAAAAACTTTTAACTCTTTAAATCTCTCTTTAACTCTTTAGAGATCGATTCTATTTTCGCTTTTAAGCGATTGTCTCTGTTCTTTCGAATATCAAACTTTAGCGCGCTATATACCCTGTTTGAGTGAGGTTCTAGAATTTCGTAAGACTTTTTTATAATTTCAAGCGCTTGTTCTATCGTATCGGTCTCTATAACCGTACTCATAGGAGTGAGCTTATATGGGACGCCGCTTTTATCGATCATGTCCAAAATTTTGCCGACATATTTACTTTTACTCTCGCCTACATCCGTAGGAAACATACTAAACTCCAACAATACCGACATCGATTCTCCTTTTTGAATCCTCTGAAAAAACGATGATTCTTTTCTTTTTAAAAAAGATTATAACACACCAAATAGAAGTTTAAGTCAAAAAATGCTTTTATACTTAATTGGTGCGGTAATAAGCAGTGCGTAAAAACAGGAGAGAACATGGTAAAGAATGTCGCGATAGTCGGCGGAACTCACGGAAACGAACTAACCGGAGTCTATCTGGTAAAAAAGTGGCAAAAAGATCCCTCTCTTATAAAAAGAGAAAATTTTGAAACAACCGCGATTTTGGCGAATCCAAAAGCCGTAGCAAAGTGCAGAAGATATATAGATCGCGATTTAAACCGCTCTTTCAATCTAAAAGATCTCTCAAATCCAAACAATACATATGAATCAAAAAGAGCTTTAGAACTAAACAATCTTTTAGGACCGAAAAACAGCGCAAATCCAAAGATGGATTTTATAGTAGATTTACATACTACGACATCGAACATGGGCTTATCTCTTGTCGTTAGCTCAAATAGTTCTTTAACTACCAAAGCCGTCAAATATCTATGCGCAAAAGAGAAAAAACTCAAAGTTTATCGCTGGATGGGAGATGAAGAGGACTCTTTTGT
>JALWKJ010000019.1 GCA_027081495.1 Campylobacterales bacterium
TCTTGTAACAATGCTGCTCCTTGCGGGGCTGTGAAAAAAGTAGTTGAAAAAGCGGTTCCAGCTCCTGCTCCGGCACCCGCTCCGGTAGTGGTTGAACCAGCTCCCGCACCGGTTGTAGCGCCGGCGCCCGCCGTAATCGAAGAGGCTGAGCCTGTCGTTGATGAAAAAACAAGAGCCGTTCAGTAATTGATTAAAGACAAAAAGAGGTTTCTCTTTTTGTCTTTTTCATGCTTTATATCTTTTTAAAAAAACTCCGCACTCGATGTGCTTTGTATATGCGAATTGATCGAAAATAGCGAATCTTTTTATACTTTATACCATAAAAATTAATTGATCGGCGCCAAGTGGACAGGGACAATCACTTATGCTATACTTGTAGTTAGTGTTTCTTGCGACTTACTCCTATGGAGCAGACTGTGTAAAACAAAAAGGTTTAAATATGACAAAAGAAGAGATATTAAAATTTCTTAGAGAACAAAAGTCCTATATGTTTCAACATTTTGGCGTTCGATCTATCGGACTTTTTGGAAGTTATGTACGAGATGAAGCAAATGTCGATAGCGATATAGATATCGCCGTAGAGATAGAAAGCGATAATAAGTTTAGAAGTTTTTTTGATCTCAAGTACTATCTTGAAACGCATCTAAAGCAAAGGGTTGATCTTGGTATCGAAAGCACGCTTAAACCCGCGGCTAAACGATATATAGACAAAGAGATTATTTATGTCTAAGCGCGGTCTTTTGCTCTATATAGACGATGCGATTGAATCTATTGAGGCGATAGAAACCTATATTGACGGACTTTCATTTGAGGTATTTAAGGATGATAGAAAAACTTATAGCGCTACGATACGAGAATACATTGTTATCGGTGAAGCGATTTCCAAAGCCATCGATGATTTAAACAGTAAAATACCTGATTTTCCATGGAGGGCGATTAAAGATTTTCGCAATGTCGTAGTGCATGAGTATTTTGGCGTAGATTCACGAATCGTATGGGATTTGAGTACAAAAGAACTCAAACAGCTCAAAGAAAAACTCCTTTATTTTAAAAAACTCAAATCTGTTTAGTGATTACGATAAACCTTTTTTAAAAAAACTCCGCACTCGATGTGCTTTGTATATGCGAATTGATCGAAAATAGCGAATCTTTCTATCTTATATCTTTTTGTAAGAGTTTGAAGATCCCTTTTTAGCGTTGTTTTGTCGCAAGAAATATAAATAATATTTTCATATTTTTGTATTAGATCAAGTGTTTGGGCGTCGAGTCCCGCTCTTGGGGGATCAACGAAAACATGAGAAAAATCATAAAAATCGAGGTTAATCTCTTTTAATCTTTTAAACTCTCTTGTTTTATTGAGAGCTTGTGAAAGCTCCTCCGCACTCAGTCTTATAAACGAAATGTTTTTTATGCCGTTTAAAGCTACATTTTCATTTGCCGTTTTGATCGAGTTTTTTGAAATCTCCGTCGCTAAAATATTTCTAAAGTTATCTGCAAGAGGTATGGTGAAATTTCCATGACCGCAGTAGAGTTCCAAAAGATCGCTATTTGATTTTTTAACTCCTTTTTTAACCCATTCGATCATTTTTCTGTTTACGAAATTGTTTGGTTGAGAGAAACTGTTTTCGTAAATTTTAAAAATATAACCGTTATCGAATATATCAATTTTTCTGATAATAA
>JALWKJ010000020.1 GCA_027081495.1 Campylobacterales bacterium
AATTGGAATATTTCTCCAAATACCACTCTATGGTTTTTAAAATTCCGCTCTCAAAATTTTCCCATGCGCTCCATCCTAGTTCATTTTCTATTTTAGTCGCGTCTATGGCGTATCTTCTATCATGACCCGCGCGATCCTCTACAAAAGTTATAAGCTCTTTGTAACTTTTCTCTTTTGGAACTTTTTTGTCCAAAATGGAACATATCGTGTTTACGATATAAAGATTATCTCTTTCGTTTCGACCGCCTATGTTATATGTTTCGCCGGCTTTACCTTCGTAAAAAACCAAGTCAATCCCCATGCAGTGATCAAGCACATAAAGCCAATCTCTTATATTTTTACCGTCTCCGTAAATCGGTATCGGTTTTTGCGCTAAAGCGTTTCTGATGATTGTCGGTATCAATTTTTCATCATGCTGCTTTGGACCGTAATTGTTGGAACAGTTGGTTATAACGGTGTTTAATCCAAATGTATGAAAATAACTGCGCACTATCATATCCGAAGCGGCTTTACTGGCAGAGTATGGAGAATTTGGCGCATAGGGAGTTTGTTCCGTAAAAAGCCCGCTCTCTCCAAGCGTTCCGTAAACTTCATCGGTCGATACATGATGAAATCTACACTCTTCATACTCTTTTTTATACAAAAAAGGCTTTTGCATCCACCGCTCTTTTGCAACATCTATTAGAGTAAAAGTGCCGTTTACATTCGTCTTTACGAATATACCTGGATCTTTTATAGAGTTGTCAACATGAGATTCCGCGGCAAAATGTATGACGCCTTTTATATCATACTCGTCAAATATATACTCCACCAGTTCACGGTTACAAATATCGCCTTTTACGAATTTATACCGCGGATCGTTTTTTACCTCTTGTAAATTTTCAAGATCTCCGGCATAAGTGAGAAGATCAAGATTTATAAGCCTAACATCTTCATGCTTTTCTAAAAAATAAGGCACGAAATTGCTCCCGATAAAACCCGCGCATCCGGTTACCAATATACTTTTCATCTCTTTTCTCCAAGCTTTTTTAAACACTCTTTGAGACTATCTTTCCAATACGGTATCTCTATATCGAATTTCTCTTTTATCTTTTTTTTGTTCAAAAGGGAAAAATGCGGTCTCTTTGCCGCGGTAGGGTATTGGCTGCTCTCAACGGCTCTTATTTTACACTCAAGCTTTGCCGTTTTCATAATCTCTGTTGCGAAATCAAACCAACTTAAAACGCCTTCGCCGCTATAGTGATATATCTGCGGAGTTTCGTTTTTTATCTCGGGATAAATCTTTAACAAAACAAGAGCCAACTCTTTCGCATATGTCGGAGCGCCTATTTGATCATAAACGACTCCAAGCTCCTCTTTCGTTTTTCCAAGAAAGAGCATACTCTTTACAAAATTTTGCCCATAAGCGCTATATACCCATGAAGTTCTGATTATAATGGAGTTTTTTGGAGAGATTCTTAAAACGGCTTCTTCTCCCGCAAGCTTCGTTTTACCGTAAACTCCGGTAGGATTGGGCTTGTCTTCTTCGGTATATGGTTTATAGTTTTTCCCGTCAAACACATAGTCGGTAGATATATGAATTAACCCGATCCCCTCTTCTTTAGCGATTTTAGCTAGATTTTCAACCCCGACATGATTTATCAAATCCGCTTTTTCCTCTTCTTTCTCCGCTTTGTCAACGGCGGTATATGCGGCGCAGTTGATGATTGTATCTATCTTTTTTTGTTTTACAAAATCGCCAAGAGCCGAAAAATCGGTTATATCCAAACTCTTTACATCTGTAAAGAAAAACTCGCCCTCCGCATCCGCGCTATGTTCTCTTATCTCGGATCCCAGCTGACCGTTTGCTCCGGTTACCAAAACTCTACTCATAAAGTCCCTTTTTTAAATCAAACACTTCCGCGTCATCAAGAAGAGGCTGTTTTTCATCTTTTTCGGACAATATCAAATCCTCTTTAGGCAAAATCCAATCGACTCCTATATCGGGATCGTCGTAAGCGATTCCGCGATCGTTTTTTGGAGAGTAATAGTTATCGACCTTATATGAAAAAATCGCTTCATCGCTTAAAACAACAAATCCATGAGCGAAACCTCTTGGGATAAAAAGCTCTCTTTTATTTTCATCGCTAAGCTCGATTGCCACATATTTTCCGAATGTCGAACTATTTTTTCTTATATCGACCGCGACATCAAGAACCCTTCCGCTTATGACTCTGACAAGTTTAGTTTGCGCAAAAGGGGGAAGCTGATAGTGAAGTCCTCTTAAAACCCCTTTTGAGCTTTTAGATTCGTTATCCTGGCAAAAATCGACTCTATATCCCAAAAAATCTTCAAGCAGATCTTTTCTATATGTTTCGCTGAAATAGCCTCTGCTATCACCGAAAACCTTCGGTTCGATTATGACGACATCTTCTATCTCGCATCTTATAAAATTCATCTTTTAACCACTCCCTCTTTCGCTCTTCTTATGAGATATTTTCCATAATTGTTCTTTTTCAAAGACTGCGCGAGCTGCATGAGTCTATCTTTATCTATATAACCCATTTCATAGGCTATCTCTTCAATGCAGGATACTTTAAGTCCTTGTCTATTTTCGATAGTCTGTATAAAATTCGAAGCTTCAAGCAGACTCTCGTGCGTCCCCGTATCAAGCCATGCGAATCCTCGTCCCATCAACTCCATTTTTAATCTTCCCTTATCAAGATATCGTTGATTTATATCGGTTATCTCAAGCTCTCCTCTATCGCTTGGCTTGACGGTTTTTGCAATCTCCACGACATCGGAGGTATAAAAATAAAGACCCGTTACCGCATAATTGCTTTTTGGTTTTTTAGGTTTTTCCTCTATGCTTATGACATTTCCCTCTTTGTCAAACTCCGCGACGCCGTAACGCTCGGGATCATTTACATAGTAACCGAAGATTACGGATTTTCTCTCTTTTTTAACGCTTTGTATTCCCCTTTGGAGCATATCGACCAAACCGTGACCGTAAAAGATATTATCTCCGAGTATCAAACACGCGTCGCTCTTGTCTAAAAACTCCTCGCCCAACAAAAACGCTTCCGCCAAGCCGTTTGGATGAGGTTGTTCCATATATGAAAGAGAGAGTCCAAGATGCGATCCGTCTTTAAACAAAGATTTAAAAGCCGGCAGAGCTTTGGGTGTTGAGATGATAAGTATCTCTTTTATACCCGAAAGCATCAAAGTCGAAAGCGCATAATAGATCATGGGCTTATCGTGTACCGGCAAAAGCTGTTTTATAACCTCTTTCGTTATGGGATAGAGTCTCGTTCCGCTGCCTCCGGCTAGGATAATTCCTTTCATATAAAACCTTTAGAGATTTTTTTTGATCTTTTCATAAAGATCGAGAATCTGAATTTTATCCGTTATGAAACTGTTTTTATTGGCTATTAGATGAGCCGAGGATTCGAGTATATCTTCCACCACTTTAAGACCGTTTTGTTTCATGGTGGCTCCCGTCTCGACGATATCCACTATAGCGTCGCTTAGTCCCACTATCGGCGCAAGTTCGATAGAACCGTAGAGTTTTATGATCTTTACCGCCATCGCTTTTGACGAAAAATACTCTCTTGTTATATTTACCATTTTAGTGGCGACGGTTATTTCGGGTTTACCGAAATCAAGTTGATCTTCGTTTTTCATACCGATACAGACTCGACACTTCCCTATGCCAAGATCCAAAAGCTTGACTAAATCCATCTCTTTTTCCACTAAGACATCAAGCCCCACTACTCCAAGATCGGCGGCATGATTTAACACATATGTCGGCACATCTTGATTTCTTACGAGTAAAAATCTAAATTTCTCTTTTTCGAGAATAAGTTTCCGATCTTCAAATTCAAATTTCGTATTAAATGTTTTTTCAAATATCGCCAAAGTCTCTTTTGCTATTCTACCTTTTGGCAGCGCGATAGTCAGCACTCTATCTCCTTTATCACTTTTTGCATCCCTTTAAAAACGAGTTTTTCGTCATATACGCAATTTTCAAAAAATTTAAACAGCGCTTTTGCGTCTCCGCCCGTCAAATAGATCTTTTTATCTTTTGCCCACTCTTTTATAACGCAAACTATCGGTTTTATCACACCGTATGTCAATGCCTCGGTCGTCTTGAGAGGAAGTCTATCTAAAGTAATCTCTTCATCTAAGTTACAAATCAATTTAGACGATATATTAGCAAAACTCTCTTTATATGAGCTAAGTCCCGGCATAATAAAGCCTCCTTGATGCTCATGATCTATCATGAGATCAACCGTTATAGCGCTTCCCGCATCCACGACAACTCCGTCAAAGACGCCATAACATGCGACCGCTCTATCTACTCCAAGACCTCTGTATTTGGTTTTTAAGGAAAATTTACCTTCAAGATTTACGCTGTTGGGCAATTTTTCGATCTTTTCTTTAAAATCTTCGTTTACGCATATATAGTAAAACTTCTCTTTTGGAAACGAAAACGACTTTAAATCAAACCGCTTTATTTCGCCTTTTTCAAAAACTTTTATGTTTGTATTTCCTATATCAAGAAGCAGCATCTATCAGTCTCCAGCCGCGCTCTTTCATCAAAAGTTTCGCTTTTTTACAAAACGCCATATCGTAAAAAAAGAGTTTTTTTTTGAAGTTATGATCTTGTAAAATTTTCAGCCTCTCAAAAAGCTCCTCGATTTCATCGGCGTTTTTTCTCAAAAATCTACTCTTTTGCGTCAAGATAAAAAGAGCGGCATAATTGCCGTGAAGATCGACTCCTTCATAAATTTCAATCTTCTTTCTCGTAGATAGTTTTTTATTATCGATTTGGCGAAGCTTTTTAAATATCAACTTTTTTGATAAAAAAAACTCGATTACTTCTTTCATGACATACTCCTTGCAAGAGGATGGTACGCCTCGAGAGTCTGTTTTAAATCCTCTTTTTGCAAATGCGTATAGATTTGCGTAGTGGTTATACTTTGGTGTCCTAAAAGCTCCTGCACTACTCTCAAATCGGCTCCCCCCAGTATCAAAGCGGTAGCAAAAGAGTGTCTGAGAACATGAGGCGAGACGCCTAGATACTTTTTTACGATCTTATAAACGGATATCCTGCTTATCGGTTTGCCGAGATAATTAAGCCATAAAAACTCACTCTCGCATGATCTTTTGAAAAGATAAACCTTTAACGCCTCAAGGGCTTCAAAAGCTATGGGAACCATTCTCTCTTTATCTCCTTTTGCGTTTCGAATCCTAAACCACTCCCCCTCGACGATATCCGATCGTTTCGCTTTTACCGCTTCGCTAACCCTGCAGCCTGTGGCGTACAAAAAGAGCAAAAGAGCAAAATCCCGCATTTGTGTTTCGCGGTTTTTGTCTATCGATTTTAACATATGAGATATCTCGTCGTACTCTAAAAATTTGGGAAGGGTTTGAGAAACTTTGGAGAGATTTAGCTTCAACCTTTTATCCGTAAACTCGCTTTTGTAGCAAAATTCGAAAAAACTGTTTATAGCCGAAAGTTTTCTATTTCTCGTTCTGGCGTTTTTTACGGTTGAAAGAAACGCTAAAACATCTTCGCTATCGGCTTTTAAAATCTCTTTTTTTAGATACGATTCAAACTGAACGATATCGGTAATATACGCTTTTACACTAAGAGCGCCCAAACCTTTTACTACCGATATATACTCATAAAATGCCTCGACGATCGGCGATTCGTTCACTTTATCTTTATCACTTTATCACCGATATAAAGCGCTTTGTGCGCAAAAATAGAGGCTTTTTTAACTTTGTTTTTGAGTTTTTTAACTTTTATATTTGAGAGTTTTTTATCCATCTCTATCAGATAGCCGTTGTTTTCGACGCCGTAAAGCTTATCTCCTATGGAGGCGACGGCTACGAAATTTGCAAACTCAAAATCACTCTCGTTTATCTTTTGCAGTTTTTCGTCAAGATGAATAACCTTGCCGCTTTTTGCGAAAAGATATATATCCTTATCTATATAGAGTATATCTTTTATATCTTCTTTGTATGTGTATATATTTTTCGGCGTTATGACGATCACTTTAGAAGCGGTTGCGGCTACGAGTATATTGTTGGAGACTTTCAAAAAGATCACATTATTAAAAAGCTCTTTATCGCTTATAGCCACATCTCTTAAAACGGTTTTTCGCGTCAAATCCATAATCAACAATCTTCCGTCAAGCGTAGGATATATTATGATATCGTTCAAAAAGATCGGATTTGCCGCTCTTGAATCTATCGCGATAACTTTTTCCAAAGCCTCTTCATACAATACTTTATCGGATTTGATATCATAAAGCATGATAGAGTTATCGGAAAAAACAAGCGCCGCCAAATCTCCTTTAAGCGATGCGGCGACTATATTTTTGCCGTAATTTTTACTAAAAATTTCTTGATTTTCTTTTGAAAAGATTTTCATAGAGCCGTTTTCATCGGCGGCTATTATATAACCGTCGCTTTCGTTTACGAAAGAAAAACCATTGGGCAGCTTCAAATTCAAAACGCCCTCTTTTTTCGTAACGACGCGGTTATCGTATGTCATAGCGCCTTCTCTTACCACGCTTTTTATACCGCCGCTTTTTAAAGTCGTATCATACCCTGCTTTTCCCTGCGTGCTTTTTGGTTCATAAATAGTCTTATTCGCGCAACCGCCAAAAAAGAGAGCCGCGGATATGAGCAGAAAAAAAAGATACTCTATTTTTATCATGACGACGCCTATTTTAAATAGTGGCTAAAACTTTGAGCCAGAGAATAAAGCGAAGAAGTCACGGGGATTTTTTGCAAACTCGCGCGCGCGTCGTCCGATTTCCCCTCTTCAAAAAGCAAAAAAGCTTCATCTAAAATCGCAAGTTCTCTTAGAAGCGCGTTCTGTTTTTGGGTATAGCCTCGAAGAGTCTTTACATCTTCGCTCAACGAGCCGCTTTGATAAAGTGAGAGATCCCGTAAAATCGGCTCTTTGATCTCGTTTTTCAATTTTTCTATCTCATCCGTTTTACCCGTTTTTATCGCTTGAGAAAATTTATACAAAGTAAAAAGAGCCGGATTTTTACTCTGCAAAACTCCAAGAGCCTCTTTATTTGAAGGCTCTTTTTGAAGCGTTAAAAAAGCTTCGTTTGAGAGTCTGAGGTCTCTGTTTTTTATAAAATCGTTTATAAGATAAACGCCGATCGCCAAAACTATGATCGAAGCGGCGGCAATTAAATGTTTTTTATATTTTTTAAAAAAACCCTCCGCTTTTATAACGCTTTCTAAAAATTGCTCTTCGGCGCTTAACTCTTTTTTGATCGCTTCAACATTCTCTTTTAGTCCCAAAGTTAATCCTTTTTTGATATAATCTTTTCGAAATATAACACATTATGAATTAAGGGTTTATATGAAAATAGACGAAACGCTTCTTAGTAAACTTGAAAAACTATCATCCCTAAAGATAAGCGAAGAGAAAAGAGAAAGCACTATTCAAGAGATAGCAAAAATTGTCGATTTTGTTGAAAATCTGAATGAATTGGATTTGGACGATGAAGAAGCCTCTTTCTCTACTATAAAAGGCGGTACGCCTTTTAGGGAAGATACGCCGAAAAATGATCCGAAGATCATTGAAGACATTTTAAATCACGCGCCTAAAAAGGAGGATGGTTTCTTCG
>JALWKJ010000021.1 GCA_027081495.1 Campylobacterales bacterium
TATAAATGGATTTTTGAAGAAGCGCTTTATCGGTTATGTGCTCTCTATCTTGCAATATATTTACTATTATATTGCATCCTTGGAAACTTTTTATAAAGTTTTTATATTTTGAAATATTTTTTATATCGTTTAGAGGAAATCTTATCAATATATTTTTGACTCCAAGTTCTTTTATGAGACTAGCGGAGAGATTTGGCTCTTTATCGAGATTTACGCTCATTCCAAAAAAGTCATTTGTGCATACGGTTTTTTTTTCAAAAAAAGATAATCCAAATCGAACCGATATAAATGGAAAAAGGAGAATATTTATTATAATAGTTTTAATCGTATCGACAAAAGCGCATTTATATATCTCTTTTTTTACTTTTTTATCTCTTATGGGATAGGGTTGGTCTGAAAAAGCGTCCCATTTAAAGATGTTTTTATCTATCATGTTTTGATTTTTAAAAGAGATTTGGCAATTTTTACTATTTCTTCTTCTTCTATCGTAGAAATAGAAAAATCGTCTTTGTTTAACTTGTACGGATTGACGGTTGAAGGTGATTTTAAAACTTTGTTTATATCCGTTTCATAAATTCTTGTAGGCGGAGTTGGTCCAAAAAGTGTTATTGAAGGGATATTATTAGCCCAAGCTATATATGTTGGACCCGTATCGTTTCCGATGACAAGATTAACGCTTGAGATAAGAGCCTTTAGAATATTTAGATTCATTTTAGGAAGAACGGTTACATTTTTAGCATGTTTGGCTATAAAAGAAGCATCTTCTTTTTCACTTTCGTTTCCAAAAGGTATATATATATCGGCATCGAGATTATTCGCTATATTTATTAGTTTTTCTTTTGGATATATTCTGCTTGACCAAGTAGAACCGATTATAAAAACTACATTTTTTCTTTTGCCGGTTAAGAATTTTTTTGCTGATTTAGCGTCATTTTCACTATAAAAAAGATATGGTTTTTTATTTAAAATATCATTTTTATCAATCTCTATTTTTAAAGCTTGCGAGATTAAAACCCTATACCTGTCAATTGTATTTTCATGATATGGGATATCGATTTTTTTTGTATAAAAAAAAGAAGAGGCTTTTTCACGAATCGAGTTTTTATCAAAGCCTGCTATATTGTTTGAAAGAAGTCTTGAAACTATGGCCGATTTCATCAAACCCTGCATATCTACAACAAGATCATAGTTTGATCTCGCATATGAATTTATATTCTTAATCTCTTTAGTGATTTTGGAAAAATCATTTTTTAAAGATTTTAGATTTACTTTTCGTATATTGTCTATATGTGGATTAAATTCTAAAACGGGAGCAAAGGTATCTTCTATAATCCAATCTATTCTTGTATCTTTGTTATTTTGTTTTATAAACTGTAATACAAAAGCGCTATGTATTATATCCCCTAGTGCGGAAAGTTTTACTATTGCTATTTTCATCGACATATTATACTTGAATATCATTAGAGGAGCCCTTAAAGCTTTTCTGAATATTTCTAATAAAAATTACCGCCAGAAGAAAGCGGAGATTAAGGCAATTTCTTTTATATTTAAGCCGATCCTAAGCGTTAGTTGTATATAATTCTGCTCCCAACGAAGAAGGGGATGTCTAAAAGCTCGAAGAGAGCGTAGTTTTAGACGAGTTATTTAAA
>JALWKJ010000022.1 GCA_027081495.1 Campylobacterales bacterium
GGCTTAATGAGCATACCGATTCATACATACGACGCTGTTATAGTAGGCGCTGGTCTAGCGGGACTCGCGGCTGCCAGAGAGCTAAAGAAACAGGGAAAAAATGTTGTGGTTTTAACAAAACTTCATCCTCTTAGAAGTCACTCGGGAGCAGCGCAAGGAGGCATAAATGCGGCTTTGGCGGAAGCCGATAGCGTAGAACTTCATGAGTTCGACACGGTTAAAGGAAGCGATTATCTCGCCGATCAGGATGCCGTTGAGTTTATGTGCCAAACAGCTCCCGAAGCCGTTAGGTGGGCTGAAAAAATGGGAGCGGTTTTTAGTAGAACCGAAAAAGGAGAGATTGCTCAGCGTCCGTTTGGAGGTCAGTCGCACCCTAGAGCCTGTTTTGCCAAAGATCGTACCGGACTTACGCTTTTGCAGACGATTTTCGAGCAGGCAAATCGTCTTGAAGTAGAGTTTTTGGACGAATGGTATGTTTCTGATATTATCTACGACTCTAACAGCTCTACCGTTAGCGGCGTAGTGGGGTATAACATAAAAACCAGCGAACCGGCGATATTTAACGCCAAAGCGGTAATGTTCGCGACAGGCGGATACGGAAGAGCTTTTAAAATCAACTCGAACGCTCATGCAAATACGGGAGATGCGCTCTCTATAGTCGCAAGACACGGTTTGCCGCTTGAAGATATGGAATTTGTTCAGTTTCATCCGACGGGACTTGCCGGAACGGGGATACTTATGAGTGAAGCCGCCAGAGGAGAGGGCGGTAAGCTTATAAATAGCGAAGGCGAGAGATTTATGCAAAAATATGCTCCGGATAAGATGGAGCTAGGTCCTAGAGATTTGGTTAGTCGTTCTATTACCCAGGAGATACTTGAAGGAAGGGGCGTTGGACCGAACAAAGATTGCGTCTATCTTGATCTTAGTCATTTGGGAAAAGAGAAAATCATGGAGAGATTGCCCGAACTTCGCGATCTCGCTTTGACATTTTTAGGACTCGATATGATAAAAGAGCCTATTATGATTGCGGCGACAGCACACTATTCTATGGGAGGAATTCCCGTGACGATCGCGGGTAATGTTAGAAAATCGCCTACCGAAACGGTTACCGGTTTTTATGCTGCCGGAGAGTGTTCATGCGTTAGTGTTCACGGAGCGAACAGACTTGGCGCAAATTCAGTACTTGAAGCGATGCTTTTTGGTCGTCATGTAGGACAGACTATAGCAAAAGATCTTGATCATCTTGAGTTAAAACCCGCAAAACAGAGCGATGCGGACAACGCTATAAAAGAGATGCAGACTATTCTTTCGAACAACGGATCGCAAAAAGTACCCCAAATAAGAAGCGAACTTCAATCTTCTATGACCGACAATGCCGGAGTTTTTAGAACCGAAGAGTCTTTGAAAAAACAGAAAAAGATTATAGAAGAGTTGTCGCAAAGATATAAAGATATTCGAATAGACGATAAGAGTAAAGTTTACAATACCGATTTACAAGAAGCGATAGAGCTTGGTCATATGCTAGAGTACTCCGCTTTTATCGTAGAGGGCGCGCTTGCGAGAAAAGAGAGCAGGGGGGCTCATTATAGAAATGACTACAATAAAAGAGATGACAAGAAATTTTTAAAACATACTTTTGCGTATATGGGTAAAAGAGGTGCTATAAAATTGGAATATGCGGATGTGGTTTTAGGAAAATTTGAACCCCAAGAGCGAACTTATTAGGAAAAACGATGGCAGAACAAAATAAAATGAAATTATTATTTAATGTATTTAGATTTAATAGTGAGACGGATTATTTGCCTCATTATGACAAAATCGAGATGGAAGTCGGCGAGGGCGAGGTTGTACTGGATATTTTAAATCGTATTAAATGGGAGCATGACGGATCGTTTTCTTATCGAAGAAGCTGCCGCCATGGAATCTGTGGAAGCTGCGCCGTAAAAGTAAACGGCAAAGCGACGCTCTCATGCAAAGATAGAGTAGCGGATCTTGTAGAACTCTTTGGTAAAGAGTTGACGATAGAGCCTCAAAACAAAGCAAGAGTGATTAAAGATATGGTTATCGATAAAAAAGATTTTTGGAGTAAATATAACTCGGTAGAGCCGTATCTTAAAACCGAGATAGACGAACATCCAAAAAAGGAAAATATCGTATCGCCTGAAATTGCCGAGATGATAGACGAAGCCGATTACTGTATTCAGTGCGGTAACTGTTACTATTCTTGCCCCGCCGTAAGCGTAAACGAGGATTATTTAGGTCCGGCGGCTCTTGCGATTACTTATAGATTCAACGCGGATGTCAGAGATGAAGGAAAAAGAGACAGGCTTGAGAGCGTAAACGAGATAGGTTCCGGTGTTTGGGATTGCGTAAAATGTTTTGAGTGCGCCGAGGCTTGTCCCAAAGAGATCGATCCTATAGGAAAGATAACTAAACTTCACCGGCAGACATTTGAAGAAGATATGGCAAAAGACAATGTGGCGGTTCGCCATGCGGTAGGTTTTAAATGGTCTATCGATAAACATGGTCTTTTAGATGAGGGAGAGTTGGTCAAATATTCCGAAGGGTTGTTTGGCGTCTTAAAGCATGTTCCAGAAGCCATAGCGATGTATAAAAAAGGTAAAATCGTTATGCCATGGGAGATGCCTAAGTCCGAAAATCTTGATGAAATTCAAAAACTTATCAAATCAGCTTCCACCGCGAAGTTCAAGGGGAAATAATCATGGCAAATTTAAAATACGCGCTCTATACTGGATGTACGGCAAGAGAGAGTACTCCTGAACTTTTAAAATCAACTATGGCGATAGCGGAAGCTCTTGATATCGAACTTGTTTTGCTTGATGAAGCTTCGTGTTGCGGAGCTAGTCATCTGCAGGATTTTGACGATATGCTTTCCTTGACGCTAAATGCCAGAAATATCTGTTATGCAGAAAAACTGGGATTACCGATGGTTACTATCTGTAACACTTGCCAACTAAATACCGCAATGACAAAAGATAGACTTGATTCTGACAACGAACTCAAAAACAGGGTAAACGAAAAACTTAAAGAGGTAGGACTTGAATACAAAGGCACAAGCGATGTGAAACATTTTCTTTATGCGCTTGTCGATGATCTTGGACTTGATGAAATAACCAAAAAAGTCGTAAAACCTTTAAGTGATCTTCAAATAGCGGCATACTACGGATGCCATAACATCAGACCTTCTCATTTGCAGCAAAAGAGCAATGGAGGTGAAAATCCGTATGTTCCAAACTCTATAGACAGACTTATAGTGGCGCTTGGCGCAAAAAATGTCGAGTATGAGCATAAAAACAAATGCTGTGGATTTCATGTAGAACTCCAAGCTCCGAAAACCGCGAACAGACTCTCCGGAAACGCGATGCTTGACGCTATAGACAACGGCGCGCAGACTTTGGTTACGCCATGTCCTTTGTGCCATTTGCGCATGGATGTGCAGCAGCACAATATCGCCAAAGAGATGGGAAGAGAAATCGATATACCGGTTCTTCATCTCCCACAAATGGTTGGATTGGCGCTTGGAATAGAGCCTGTCAAACTTGGTCTAAATCATAATGTTGCCGATGTGACATTTGTCTAAAGAGCACTTCTTTAAATAAGATAGTTTTTATCCTGTTTAAAGAAACTCTTGGTTATAATTGTATCGCAAAACCAAAAATAAGGAAATAAAATGCCGAAAATTAACAGATATGTTGACATAGATACGGTTGAGAGAGAGTCTAAAAAAGATTATATAGATAGACATTCACCGTTTATTCATTGTGAAGATAACGCAAAAGCGGGAGAAAAATTTGCCGTGACGGTAAAAGTCGGAAAGGAATATTGTCATCCGGACGATTTTGATCATTTTATCGCAAATATCGCGCTTTATAATGCAGACACTCTACTTGCAAGAGCCGATTTTCTTCCGGGAACTCTTGGAAATGCCTGTGGTCAAACGGAAGTTACATTTAACATCGTGCCTACGGGGAAAAAATTAAATCTCGTAGCTCAAAGCTACTGCACGAAACACGGCGTTTGGGAGAGCGATCCAAAAACCGTAACTATTAGCGAGTAAACTTTATGGAGGCTCTTGCCTCCGTTATTTAGATTTTTTCTTAAAATACCAGAAAAAAAGATATGAGATGACATTCAAAAAAGCGCCTATTACGGCTAAAAGCGTATCTTTATGAGCATCCCATACATCTCCTTGTATTCCTAAAAAAGCCATTCCCAGATCGGGATGAAAATATATCGCAGCAGCCCACTCAAGGATCTCATATAGAGCCGATATAGAAACTATGGTCGTAAAGGTAAAAATCAGCGCAATCTTTTTTTGCTTGACATAAAAGGAGATTATTTCGAAAAAAGTTCTAAAAAACAAAAGTCCGAAAAGAAAGTGTACAAGACGATCAAAATGATTTCTTTCAAATCCGAAAAATTTCGTAATAACATCGAAATACTCCATTTTTGCATATGTAAAATGAGCTCCAAGTGAATGCAGCGATGCAAAAACAAGCAGCATTATCAGTGCGTTTAGCGAGAGTTTATACTTTTTATCTATCCATATAAGAATGGGAAAAAATAGTACGACAAGCACATTTTCAAGAAACCAGTCGCTTGGATATTTTGGATTTATTGCGGAAACGATCCATATAACGATATAAATCATGTAGAGTATTTTATGTGATT
Source organism: Campylobacterales bacterium (assembly GCA_027081495.1). Classification (GTDB taxonomy): domain Bacteria; phylum Campylobacterota; class Campylobacteria; order Campylobacterales; family QNZT01; genus QNZT01. Next base: position 4,693 of record JALWKJ010000022.1, read on the forward strand.
TTAGCAATTTATACTCCTTTGATGCTGATGAATTTTCTCATGATTTTACTGAAATAACCGATAGTTATAAGAGACTATGTAAAGGATTTTTGTGGATTGGATATTGACCGTTTATGTGCTTTTTTCATTGCCTATTTTATATGAGGATATAAAGTACCAAAATATTCCGGATAGGTATTCATTGAGTGCGATAGCAATACTTATTTTTTTGATATGGTATTTTGGGTACTCCTTGAGCGCTGCAATGATAGCCGCCGGTTTTGTGATAGCGATATTTTTGATACCTCTGTTTTTCGGTATGAATTTTGGAGGAGGCGATCTTAGGTATGGCGTTATGAGCGCATTGGTAGTAGGTTTTCCGTATATCGCCTATTGGCTGATCGTTTCATCTTTGATACATATAGCTGTGTTGGCGATTACCGGAAAAAGAGTTTTTGGATTTGCTCCCGCAATGTTTCTAGCAACTATTATATTGCCGTATCTGCCTTTGAAATTTTAGAAGAAAATAGTCAAAAAAGTTTTATTATGTAAACTTTTTTATATATTTGTCGATATTGTTCATAAGGATAGTGTCGAAGGAAAATAATGAGAAAAGCTATAATCGTACCGTTTGCGCTTGGGATGGTATTAATGTCGGGTTTGTTTCTATTTGGAGGAAGCGTTGCAGATGAAATGCTTTTAAAAAACAGATATTTCAAATTGAAAGAATTTACCGAAAAAGCGGCGATTGCGGCGGCAAATTATTATAACCTAGATCAGGATACTCAAAGCGCGCAACAAAAAACGCTCTCGTTGATGAGCGCAAACCCTATTTACGATTCCGTTGCAAATGAAATAAATTTTATATGGAGAGGCGGCGATGAAGTGACCGTAGGGATAAGCAAAGACAGCTTTCAGCCGTTTTGGCTCAAAATGTTTGGATTAAATACCGTAAATATAGAGGATGTAAATTCCACGGCGCGGCTGGTAAACGCATCCGATACGATTTCAGAAACAACGAAAGAGTTTGTTCCTATAGCCATAAACGAAAGAGATCTAATACCCGGCGATGTATTGAAATTAAAATATCAGATACTTGAATGCAATAGCGTCAAATGTTGTGATTTTGATAGCGGATTTGACGCAAAGATGAGTTTCGGCGGCGGATATTGCGGAGGTAGTTTTAACTTTTCAACCACATGTACAAATATCAGTATCGGCTGGCAACATCACGGAGGGGGATTTTGCGGAGGTTTTGGGACTCAGGTTCAAACTTGTTCGCAAGGATTTCCGTGGATGCCCTCTATGACATTTTCAAATCGATATAACTGGCATACGGATGAATATAATGTTTTTTACGCAATAGATTTGGAAGCAGATGAAAATCTTCAAAACGGCATCTCTCACAATGCTCATTGGAAACAGTATTTATCTCAAACGAGAGCGACTCCAAAACATAGCTATAACGCTTGGATTAATCTTTTGAAAATGCAAAGTAGTGTCCGCTTTTTATGTGCAAGCACCGGCGGATGTGCGCAAACTTCACAGCTTCAGCAAGCAGTAAACGCTTTTAAAAAGATAAAAGGAGAAGTTTTTGATATAGCGACGGTGAATAACAAAGCTGAAATCAGCGGTTTTGTAACGGTAAGATTAAAAAAAATAAAGTCTAAAAACGGAAGAAACGGTTATTTGAAGATAGTTCTTGAAGTACTGGAAAACCAAAATAACAAACAAGTAAGGTTGATAGATTAATGATGATCCCGCAGATTCAAACTGAGAAAAAGAGATATTGTAATGACGGCGAAAGCGTAATATGCGTAATCTCAGACCTTTTAAAAACGCTTATTAGCGCAAAAAGTTGTGTAATATTTATATATGATAGATTAAGCGAAGAGCTCAAGAGTGTTTATAGCGATTTTGAAAATGAAATTTGTATTAAACCCTCAAGCGGCATGGTCGGTTTATCTTTTAGCCGAAAGAAATCTTTTATCAGCGCTGATTACACTCTTGAAAGCGAAGGGGTGGGATTTGAAGTAGTCGGGCTTGATGATAAAACGGCGCTTTCATATGTCGTGACCGATGACGATGAAGAACCGGTGGGCGTCGTACTTTTTATCGGTAAAAAAGAGAGAGTATTTGAGCAAAATGATCTTCAGTTTATAAAACCTTTAAATCGATATATCGCTAAAGAGCTTAAGCGGATTAAACCGACAAAGTCCGTGCATATTCCCGCTAGAGAGATATCTTTAGCGCTGTATGATAAAAATAGCGCTCTCGTGCCCTCTCTTGAAAATGATCTCATAAAAGCCGGATATGAGAAAATTTTTCGGTTTTCGGTATTTATCGAGTTAAAACATAAGATTCAAAATCACAGGGAAAAGAGTTTTATACTCATATGTGTTATAAAGAATTCGGAAGAGATTTATGAAATTGCAAAAGAGATTTTAAATACAAATATACCTATTATCATGATAGGTCCCGATAGCGATGATCTGATTCTTTGCGCAGGAAAATATAATGTATCGTCATATCTGCCCGTTTCTAAATACTCGAGCGAGGGTATTTACAAAAAAATCATAGACAATTTTTACAAAATAACGAAAAACCCAGATTCCAGGTCTTCTTTGAGTATATTTATAGGAACGACCGGAGGAACCGGCACTACGACAATAAGTGCAAATTTCGCAAATGTACTCTCTAAACAAAATGCTTTTAAAAATATACTTTATATGGATTTTTCCACTACAAAAGCGATTAGCAATATATTTTTTGGAATCGCTTCGCCTTCAAAAAGTATTGTCGATTTTATGCAAATAGAGGATTATAGTGAAGAAAATATGTTAAATTCCGGTCTTTATCAAATACGAAACAATCTTTATATGATCCCCGGTATTCAGTCTCATATGGATCGTGAAGAGA
>JALWKJ010000023.1 GCA_027081495.1 Campylobacterales bacterium
ACTCTTAGCGGGGGACAAAAACAGCGAGTCGCACTATGTCGCGCGATGATGAAAAGACCGAAGATTTTATTGATGGATGAACCTCTATCGTCGCTTGATCCCTCTATGAGAATGAAACTTCAATCCGAGATATTAAAACTTCATGAAGAGTTTGGCACTACAACGCTTTTTGTCTCTCATGATCCGGCCGAGATATATAGACTGTGCGATAGAGTAGTAGTGCTTGATAGCGCAAAAGTGATAAAAGACACCACTGCAAAAGAGGCTTTGCTTCAGACAAGCGGAAGTTTGAAATTCTCTTTTGAGGGCGATCTTCTTGAGATAAACAGAGTCGATGCGATTTTTATAGCCGTTGTGGCGGTAGGAAGGCAGATAAGCCAGATCGCGATATCTCAAAATGAAGCCGATAGTCTAAAAGCGGGAGATAGGGTTCGCATAAGCACAAAAGCTTTTGCGCCCGTTTTGCAAAAGCTCGCTACTCCTCTTTTATAAGCGGCACAAACACAAAGCCCGGATACTCTTTCGCTTCAACTTTCATGGCCGAGATTTTTTTAAATCTAAAAATCGAATTTTGAATAGGTATGACTAAAATACCGCCTATTTTTAGTTGTGAAAAAAGTTCTTTGGGGATCTCTTTTGCGCTTGCGGAAACCAAAATCTTATCAAATTTTTCATCTTCGATTCCAAGAGTTTTACCCGCTTTTTGGATATCGCAATTTTTGCCGAAATTAAAACGGGCGATATTTTCTCGTCCCTTTTTTACTAGTTCGTCAACTCTTTCGAGTCCCGTAACACTACCGTTTTTGCCCGCTATTTGACACAAAAGAGCCGTAGTCCATCCTGAACCCGAACCGATATCGAGAATCTTTTCACCCTCTTTGGGTTCTAGTCGCTCCAACATAAAAGCAACCGTTGAAGGTTGCGAGATGGTTTGATCTTTGCCTATGGGTAGAGGTCGGTCATCGTATATATGGTCTTTGAACTCTTTTGGTATAAAATATTTTCTATCTATTTTCTCAAAAGCCTCCTTTATATTTTGGCTTTTAAGAGCACCGTTTAAGAGCATTGAGTTTATAAGTTCTTTGTTTGTTTTCATGATCTTCTCCTTATGCGAGATATCCTTCGGGTTCTAGCGCGGTGGCCAGCGATACGGAGTTTATCTCTTCGTGTTCTTTCCAAGTTGGATTATTTCGGTTATTTTCATCCGCCCAAAAGGATATAATCTCATCCAAAAGCGGCGTATAGGGTTCAAAAAGGTTTTGAATGATTTTTGGTGTTTTTTGAACGGCTTTTAATCCCACGCAAAGCCCAAGCTCCCTGAAAGCTAGTCTCTTTGGAGCATCTTGTTGTAAAAAGTTTTGATATAAGATTAACTCTTTTAAACTTCCAAGCGAAGTTTCTATCATTTTCGATAAAAAACGATCATCGCCTGTTTTAAGTCTATTTAAAAATAATATATCGCACAATAAACCTCCCAGCCCCAAGGGATCTAATGTCGGTAGATAACTGCTTTTTGCCATAATTTTTAATTGATCTATCTCATAAGAGAGATCGATATCGTTTTTAGAATCTTTTAAAGAGACATTTTGCAGTTGTAAAAATGTTATCCATCCGTCAAGCCCGTCGTGCTGTCCCATAGATTCTACCAATGGTCTGTCCAGTTCAACGCTCATTTTCCAATATAAAACTCTTTGCCCGCTATATGGATCTATGTGGCTAAATTTTTCAAAAGATACCTTTGCAAGTTCCATAGCCCAGCGGTTATAGCGAAAATCTCCGGTTAGTTCCGTAACACGGCAAAGAGCTCTCATCCATTTTGTAAGATAGTGAAAATATTGACCGTCTCTTTCCCACTCCAACGCTTCGTCGAAAGGCTCTGCCGGTTCTCTTTGAGGAAGAGCTTTTCCTATTCGAAGTCCCTTTAGCGTCGGGTGAAGCTTAAAGTCCTCTTTTTTGTTGCATCCGAGTACTTCGTGTACCTGATCTATCAGTTTTAACGCCAGATCAAGATATCTACTCTCTTTTAGTTTTTCATAAAATCCCAAATAGTTACAAACGCCAAACGCATCCGTCCAAAGATATCTTTTCGGTGTTTTATGAGAAGTCAATCCCGTACGATCGGCAAAATCTTGCATAAGTCGTTGCGCAAGATACAAAGAGCTTTTTTTGTTCATCTATTTTTCCGTAAAAGCCGCGCTCATATACCCTACGACTTGAGATTCGTCGCCGCTCGCGTCGGCGCTTGTCCTATAATCCAACAATACGGGCGAGAGATTTTCTTTTTTTGCCGCTATGAGCAGAGCTTGCATTCCGATTTTTCCGCAAGCTTCGCAACCTTCATTCAGTTTTTCGGGATCAAGTTCATTTACCGCGTTTAGACAGATAGAGTCGAGTCTGTTTGCTTTTTTTATATTGTAGTAGTGGCTTAAATCGGTACTGATTACTACCGCGGTGTTCGGTTTATTTAAAAGATACTCTATGATCAAAGCCAAATCTTTTGGATTTTCATTACCGTAAACCATCTCTACGACTTTAGCGTCGGGAATATATTTTTTCAAAAAGGGCATTTGTACTTCCGTGCTGTGTTCATGGTGAGCCTCTTGAATGAAATGTAGTGAAAATTTGTTTTGAAGCTCTTTTATCGTCTTTTTGTCTATATCTATTTCTCCATATGGAGTTTCGTATAAATCATAATCCGATATACTCGTACCTTCAACATATACTCTGTGACTCGGACCGATTACCGCGACGGTGTCAGGTTTTGTATTTGCAAGAAGCCTGAATGCGAAATTTGCCGTAAAAGCCGAATAGACATATCCCGCATGAGGAACTATTACGGCTTTGGGACTTAGTTTTAATATATCCCGCTCTTTTAGCCTTTCGTTTAAGATCGTATTGTAATGTTTTATCATCGCATCTATATCTGCGGCGGATGCAGGATAAAACTGTCCCGCAACCGCATCTTTTCTTATTGTCATGTCATTCTCCTTTTTTATAAAATCGTTTTTATCTATTTCCAAACGCCCTCTATTTTTCTATTACATTTGGGACAATGGCCGTCTTCAAGTTTGTTTATGGTGACGGAGTAACCCGTTCTATCTATAAGAAGCTGGCGGCAGTTTGGGCAAAATGTATCTCCATGAACGGGAACATTTCCCATATATACATAATAAAGTCCCGCTTTTTTCGCTATGGCATCGGCTCTTTTTAGTGTTTCAAGACCCGTATATTTGTGATCTTTCATCTTATAGTCGGGATGAAACGCGCTTAAATGCCAAGGAACATGATATCCAAGATCATTTGCTATGAACGAAGCCATCTCTTCGAGATCTTTGTTACTGTCGTTTTCGCCTTCTATCAAAAGGGTGGTTACTTCTACCCAGATACCGGCATCTACCATTCTTCTTAGGGTGTCTTTTACCTCTTCAAGTCCCCCTTTTAAGACTTTTTTATAGTATTTGTCATCCCAGCTTTTAAGATCGATATTCGCGCCGTCAAGCCAAGAGGGCATATCTTCGATTATTTCAGGCGTCTCAAAGCCGTTACTGACAAAGATATTTTTTATTCCTTTCTCTTTTGCTATAACTCCGATATCTTTAGCGTAAGGATAAAATATCGTCGGTTCATTATATGTATAGGCTATGGACGCACAATCGTTTTCTATCGCCAGCTCAACCATTTTTCGCGGGCTAACCTCAATCTCTTTGTTGACTTTCGTCTCTTGCGAGATATCCCAGTTTTGACAAAAAGGACATTTGAAGTTGCATCCTACCGTTCCAAACGAGAGAGCTTTAGTCGCGGGAAGAAAATGATATAGCGGCTTTTTTTCCACAGGATCGACATTTAAAGCAATCGGATGACCGTAAACAAGGTTTTTTAATTTAGAATTTACATTTTTATTTACTCCACAAACTCCTACTTGATTCTCTTTCAATTTACAATAATGGCGACACAAAAGACATGTGATTTTTTTACTATTTTCATCTTTTTTATAATACTGCATGTTGATCCCTTCTTTTAAATATAGTTTATATTAACTAACTCAACTTTCTTACACCATACCACATAATTTTAAAAAAGTCAAGAGTAAAAAATCCAAAACTTAAAATTCAACGGGCTTAAAAAAAAGAGACAAAATATAAGAAATATTCAAATTCATGATAAAATACACTTCATAAAAAATTTTAAAAGGAGAAAGATTGATGAAAAAGAGTATATTTTTGAGTGTAGCGTTTGCGATGTTGTTTTTAAGCGGTTGTACTCAGGAGACACAAAACAAGCTCGGAAGAGCTATACAAAACTGGACGGGAACAAACGGAGTGCTCGAAATTTATGCGGGAGATAAATTGGTTAAAAAGTTTTTAAAGATCGATAAACTTTCAACGGCCGTCAGCACCGACGGAGATACCGATCGACCTTATCGTTACGGATACGGGATACTTGATGAAAATTTAAACGGCGTTGTTGACAAAGGCGAAGAGAGAGTTTATTTTGAATTTAGCGACTATTCCACATCGTATGTATTTTTTGAAAATCCGAAACATTAAATAAACGAGAATCTATGGAACTAATTCCTTTGTTTGAAAAGCTGCTTCGATATAAATCTATAACGCCCGACGACGACGGCGCTTTTGATTTTATCGAAGGATATCTTGAAGAGTTTGAGAGTATCTATCTTGAAAAGGAGGGGGTAAAAAACCTTTTTTTATATAAGAAATTCGGTAAAGGCGAACATCTTTGTTTTGCGGGACATATAGATGTCGTCCCACCCGGAGAGGGGTGGAAAAGCGATCCTTTTGAGCCGTTGCGAAAAGGGGATAAAATCATAGCCAGAGGCGCGCAAGATATGAAAAGCGGAGTATGCGCTTTTTTAAAAGCATGCAAAGATGCCAATGATTTTAACGGTACTCTCTCCGTGCTTTTGACCAGCGACGAAGAGGGCGACGCGACATACGGCACTATCGAGATGATCAAAAAACTTAGATCTATCGATTTTCTTCCCGATTTCGTAATAGTGGCGGAACCCACCTGCGAGAGCGTTTTCGGCGACTCTATAAAAATCGGTCGAAGAGGTTCGATAAACGGCGTTATAGAAAAAATCGGCGTGCAAGGTCACGCCGCTTATCCTCAAAAGGCAAAAAATCCTATTCATAAAGTGGCGCAAGTGTTACCGTATATGGCCGGCGTAAATCTTGATGAAGGAGATGAAAATTTTGCTCCGAGCCAATTTGTCATAACCGATATCCGCGCGGGAATGGAAGTGACGAATGTGACCCCGGGAAAATTGAAGATGATGTTCAATGTCAGAAATTCTACAAAAACCACAAAAGAGAGCGTTGAGGCGTTTGTTCATAAATATTTTAAAGAGATGGATTACACGCTTAGCATAAATCAGTCGGCAAAACCTTTTATAACGAAAAGAGACTCGAAAGTGGTACAAAAAGTGCATGAAAGTATCAAAGCCGTAACCGGTATTAATGCAAAATATTCAACTGCCGGCGGTACAAGCGACGCTAGATTTTTTGGCGAGTACGGTATAGATACGGTTGAGTTTGGAGTGGTAAACGATACTATTCATGCGCCAAACGAGTCAACGGGCATAGATGAGGTAAAAGCGCTTTATGAAGTGTTTTTGAGAGTTATAGAAAGATTTTAAAGGATTTGGATTGATTACGCAAAAGCTTTTTTTTACACCCAAAATCAGCGCTTCGCATATAGATGAAGCATATGAAGCGCTAAGAGAAGAGATGAAAAGTTCAAAAGTAGGTTATTATACTTTACCCGACGGCGATATGGTCGATAAGATAGAGTCTTTCATAAAAGATAAAGAGCTAAATACGAAAAAGTTAAAAAATGTTGCGGTAATCGGCATAGGCGGATCATCTTTGGGTACGAGAGCCGTTGATACTTTATTGTCTCATACAAGCGACAGAAACGATAAAAAGCTTATATTTTTAGAAAATGTCGATCCTATCGAAATAGAGAATAATTTGAAAAATATAGAGTTTGACGAGTCGATATTTATAGTTATATCAAAATCGGGTTCAACCGTAGAAACGATCTCTCATCTTAAACATTTGATAGATTATTTTAAAATAGATATAAAAAGCGAAAAATTCAGATTTCGTTTTGTAACGATAACCGATGAAAATTCGCCGCTTGATGCGTTTAGCAAAGAGTTTGGACTGGATTCTTTTTATATTCCCCAAAATGTAGGCGGAAGATTTTCGGTTTTTTCGGCTGTCGGGCTTTTGCCTTTGTCTCTTTTGGGTTATGATATAAGAAAGCTTCTTGAAGGAGCAAAAGAGATAAGGGAGAGTTTTTTTGCAAAAAACGAAGATCTTTTGGTGCAAAAAGCGCACTGCTATGTTACTCAGAGTAAACGAGCGCCTATAAATGTACTTTTTTCATATGCCGGCGCTTTTAACGCTTTTAACGATTGGTATGTTCAGCTTTGGGGTGAATCTTTGGGTAAAGTGAATGAAATCGGCGAACACTGCGGAATGACGCCGGTCGGATTGATAGGATCTATAGATCAACACTCTTTTTTACAGCTTTTGATAGAGGGTCCAAGGGACAAAACCGTTACGATGATCAAAGTAAAAGATTTTCAAAAAGATTTGAAAATACCGAACATCTCTTTAAAATATTTAGAAAAAACCGACTTTGTTAACGGCATAACATTTAACGACCTCATAAATGCGCAATGTGATGCGACTATGCAAAGTATTATAAAGCAGGGCATAAGCGTAGATTTAATCGAAATTAAAAGAGTTGAAGAAAAGAGCGTGGGATATTTGATATTTTATTATGAACTTTTGACATCGTTATGTGGACATTTTCTTGGAATCAACACTTACGATCAGCCGGGAGTGGAGCTTGGCAAAAATATATTGAAGGAGAAGTTTGCAAAATAGCCGTTTTGTGATTTTCACCGATCTTGACGGAAGTTTATTGAATCATAAAGATTATAGTTTTGATGAAGCAAAGGAGATGCTTTCGTTTATAAAAGATTCGGGCATAGATCTTATATTTAATACAAGCAAAACAAAAACGGAGTGTGAGATACTTCAACAAAAAATGGGGATAAACTCTCCTTTTATCGTAGAAAACGGAGCTTGCATATATTTTAATGAAAATGAAAAAGAGTTGCTTGGAGTTAAACATAAAGAGATTTTATCTTTTATAGATCGCTATAAAGAGAGATTTGAAATTTTCTCGTTTTCCAACATGAGTATCGATGATCTTATGCGGTGTACAGGATTTGATAAAAAACAAGCGCTTTTGGCAAAAAGAAGAGATTTTAGCGAACCTTTTTTGCTAAAAGATAAACAAAATTTAAAAGAGTTAAAAAAAATCGCTCAAAAAGAGGGTTTTAAAATCTTAAAAGGCGGCAGATTTTATCATTGTGTGGGAGAAAAACAGGATAAAGCTGAGGCGACTAAGAGAGTTTTGACTCGCTATAAAGGATTTAAAAGTATAGGATTAGGCGATAGCTTAAACGATAAAGAGATGTTGGGGGTCGTTGATATTCCTA
>JALWKJ010000024.1 GCA_027081495.1 Campylobacterales bacterium
TATAAGAATTAAATAAGGTTTTTTTATTAAATTGTTTTTATAAATTTAGTGGATTAAAAATGAAGATATCGGAAAAAAAGCGGAGAGTTCCGCTTTTTCGTTTGATTATTTTAAATCCGCAAAAGGATTGTCGATAACTTTTTTTCTACTCGCGACATAAGGTACTATCGCGGCATGTCTTGCTCTCTTGATCGCCTGTTCGACCATTTCCTGATGTTTTTTACAGTTTCCGGTCAATCGTCTTGGCATTATTTTATATCTTTCCGAGAGTGAAAATTTAAAAGACGCCGGATTTTTATAATCTAAAAAATCAACCTTGCTTTCACAATATCTACAATACTTTTTTGAATACTTTCTTCTTTCTGCCATATTTTATCCTTACTTATTTTCTTTTTCTAAAACGGTATTTCATCATCGTCTATATCGATTTCCGGAATTTTATCCGACGCGGCCGGCTTATTCACGGCAGCCGGGGCGGTATTTTCTCCCGCGGCGTAACTGTTTGAACTTTGCTGCCCGGGATATCCGCCTGCAGCGGTCTGTGAGGGATTTGTTCCTTTCGAATCAAGCATAGTCATATTCTCTACGGTGATAGAGTGTTTACTTCTTTTCGCCCCGTTTTGATCTTCCCATGTATCAAATTTCAAACGCCCCTCAATCAAAACTTTAGAACCTTTTCTAAGATACTGGTTGGCTATTTCGGCGGTTCTGCCGAAAAATGTGAGATCGACAAAACATATCTCCTCTTTTTGTTGACCGTCGCTTCCTTTAAACCTTCTGTTTGTAGCGATACCGGTATTTCCGACAGCCGTTCCGCCAGGCGTGTAACGAAGCTCTATATCTCTTGTGAGATTGCCCACAAGTATCACTTTATTGAACATGCAATTTCCTTTACTTATTCGTCGGCTTGCGGTTGCGCCGCTTTAGCCTCTTGGGCGGGTTTTGGCGCGGGCTTTTCTTCTTTCTTGGCGCTGCTTCCTTTTACTAATTTTTCCCAGTTAGCGATTTCGCCTTTATTTATATATTTTACATTTAAAAAACGGATTATCTCTTCCGTTAGTCTTAAGTTTCTTAAAATCTCATCGACCACGCCCGGAACCGCTTTATAGTAGATGACAAAATAGTGTCCTCTTTCAAATTTTTCGATCTCGTACGCCAGTTTTCTGACCCCCATTTCATTAACGGCGGCTATTTCACAACCGTTTTTATCTAAAATGCTTTTGACGAAATCAAATTTTGATTTGACTTCCTCTTCGGTCAAAGTGGGCTTTAATACAAACAGTAGTTCATAATGTCTCATCTAATATTCTCCTTATGGTTTTCAAGCTCTTTTTACGACAAAAAGAGCAAGGTAATTTACCTCACGATTTGAGGTGACCGCGATTTTACTATAAATAAGTTTGAAGTTTTATTAAACTCGATAAAAGGTAACTGTTTTTATCTATATATTGTGAATATTTGAGTGAGTGTTCGCACTCTAAAAGATGTTTTAAAAGTTTCTTATAGGTCTGCAATTTAAATTTTATACTAAGAGCCGCTCTTTGTTTTACAAGCTGCAAAGGAAGAGGATATCCGAGTATCTCCATAGCGTCATATCTTCCGTTTACTTTTATATAGATATGAAAAAGCATCAGTTGCGTTACATAACCGGTAATTGCGTTTAAAATTCGTATTTCATCAAAATTTCCGCTTTGAGTCAGCTTGAAAAGCCTCTCTTTTATATCCTCTTTACTTAAAAGCGTATTTATAAAATCATCTAGCGATAAAGCTCCCATACCGTAAACATGAATATCTATATCCGCCGCCGTCACGGTTTTGTTTAACAAAGAGAGTTTTTGAATTTCATTCATGCAAAGAGAAAGATCTTCATTTTGAAGCATAAAAAGATGTTGCAAAGCAAAATTTTCTATATCAAGCCCTAAAGAGCCGGCTTTTTCTCTCATAAGCGCTACGGCTTCGCCCGTATTCGGCTTAAAAAACCTTGCAAAATCACCTCCCTTCTTTTTACCGAAAGATTTACAAAGCTCTTTTGCGACACGATCGTCTCCGCTAAAGTGAAAAAGGAAAAAGCTGTTCGGATTCTTTTGACAAAGGCGTACGAGATTGTCCAACTCTTTTTTAGCTATCTTTTTATCGCTTCTTATATATAAAACATTTACATCTCCAAACAGCGAGGGCTGGGATATAAAACTCTTTGCGCTCTCATAATGATACTCGTCGAAATAAAACGATAAAACATTCTCCCCTTGCGACCAAAGAGGCAAAATCTTTTTAGCGTAATAATCGGTAAAAAAAGGCTCGCCGTAAAGCAAAAACGCTTTTGGGATATTTTTTGCTAAAATCAGCGCGTCAAGATCCCTTTTATACATCTGTTTTAATCCACTCTTTTACGGTTGCGATTATTCGCGCCGAAGTAAGATAACTCTCTACGATCTCGACTTTTACCTTCTCAAGCAACTCAACATCCCCGTCAATCAAAAAAGCTCTCGCTCCTTTTAAAAGTCCTTCCTCAAAATGAACGATAGGAGATCGATTCGTATCGGTAACCGTCGCTAAAAAACTCTCCCCTATATGGTTTAGAGCGTATCTGGCATATTTTCTATCCATAAAATCCCAAGCGACCTTAGCGGCTTCTCTTTCAAGCTCGCTTATGCGCACCGCTAGCACATCGATATCTTTTAAAATAAATTTTAAAACTTTTTTCTCGTTTCTCTTTACCGCTTTTAAGATTCGATGAACTATCAAATCGCTGTATCTTCTAATGGGTGAAGTAAAATGGGTGTAATGTTCAAAACCCAACCCGAAATGTCCAAGACTTTGATGAGAATAAGCGGCCTGTTTCTGCGCGCGGATGATCATTTTATCAACCTCTTCTCTGACGCCTTTCTCATCGGCGTTTTTTTGTAAACGACGAATAAGCTCATATATGTTTTCACTCTCAAGATCACTATATATTCCTATAATGCCAAGATCGTCGAGCAACTCCTCTATCCTTGAAGAAGAGGGAGCTTCATGAACACGAAATATACCGTTTTCAAGCGATTTTGCGGCCGCTTTGTTCGCCAAAAGCATAGCGTCTTCAATGAGCGCGTGAGAGGGAGTTTCACTCTCTATTTTAACGCCTATGAGATTTTGATCCTCATCCAGAGTCATTCTAACTTCGCTGCTTCGAAATTCACAACCGTTTTTTAGTCTCTTCGCCCTAATTTTGCCCAAAAGTTTTTCAAGCGGAAGTAAAAATTTCAATATCTCTTCGTCTATTTCATCTTTTTGGCTAAAATCTCCGGATAAAAAAAGATCTATTTTATCATATGTGTATCTTCTTTTCGAACGAATAATCCCCTCTATCAGCTCCTCGTTTAAAACTTTCAATCGTTTTGGATCTATCGTTATCTTATAAATAAACGAAAGACGATCTTCATTTGGCTTAAGCGAGCAGATATTTTCACTAAGAGCTCTTGGCAGCATAGGAATCGATTTATGAGGAAAGTAGATAGAAAACCCTCGACTTTTCGCCTCCTTATCAATAGCTCCAAAAGTGGTAACATATTCGCTGACATCCGCGATAGCCACATAAAGAGCGGACTCTTTTTTGTCAAAATAGATCGCGTCGTCAAAATCTTTCGCATCGGGCGGATCTATGGTGCAAAACGGCAGATGGGTTAAATCCGCGCGATCGGGATACATTGACTTTTCAACCGCATTCGCATAGCTTTTTGCCTCGAGTTCACACTCTTTCGCAAAGTTCTCGTTTTTATTAAAAAGCGCCAAAGATATCTTTTCGTCAACTTTGGGATCATCAAGAACCCCGAGTATCTCGGTAATGGACATAGTGTAATTGTCGATCTTCATGACGGTCGATAAGGGAAGCTGTTTAAGAGCTCTTTGAGATGAGGCGACGGTTATGGGCAGATCGGTTTTGATATTTAAAACTACTATTTTTGAGCCTGCTTTTTTAGTATATCCGACGCTTGTTTCAAACTCTTTTTTTAAAACTTCAAGCACTTTCGCCTTTGGTCTTGAAGACTTGGAAAAAATCCTTTTAGCAAGAACTATATCGCCCTTGGCGGCGCCGTTTAAATCCGAAGGCTCTACCAAAAGATCTTTGCCTCTACTTTTTCCAAACGATAAAAGATATCCCGTGCCCTTTGACGAGATATCCACCGCGGCGAAGCGATACTTTGAATCAAGCTCGTATCTGTCGTCTTTGAGCTTTACGGCTTTAATCAAAATAAACGAATCAAGAAGCTCTCTAAACTCTTTTGGGACATCCTCTTTTTCGATAGAAAAACTCAGTTTTTGCAAAAACTCTTTTAACTGCACTAAATTTTCTTAAAAAGGGATTACGCTATCGGCTACTTCGCCGACTCCGGATATCGTGTCGCCGACGATGTCGGGAGTTACGACATTTACGGCCGCTCCCACCGCTTTAAACGGAAGCGCCACCACGGAACCCACGCCGCATCCGCTGAAAAAAAGTATTATAATCGTTAATAAAACAAATTTTATTTTCATTTTTTCTCCATACTATTTTTTCTTAATAGTATCATATATTGGTAAAAAAGAGTTGTGGATCAAAAACTACTCTATACCGTAAATATTATGTTACAATTTTATACATACATTTTTATAAAATATATTTAATTTTCATATTAATAAATAAAATTAATAAAATATTTATTTTGCAGCTTTTTAAATTTGAAATTTTTCGCTGTAAAAAAAATCATTTATGCCGATTTTACCGCCCAAAGGTTAATTTGTATAGTATAATTTTACATCTGTTTAATTTTCCACAAGGCTTTTTATGACCCTTCGACTATTTATCTTTATTTTCGTATCCGCGTTACCGCTTTTGGGCGATTTTTATATAAATGCGGGAAAAAAACAAAATCTTTACCCCATAAAAGAAAACAGATCTTTTAAAATGTCTAAAATCCGCTATTATATCGACGCAAACGGTAAAAAACTAGGAGTTTCAAAAGATATAATCATATGTTTTGACGAAAATAAAACGATAGACGAAGACTCTTTCGCAAAAAAGTTTGATATCTCTTTCGTAAAACGACTCTCGGAAAATATGTTCTTATATAAAACAAAAAACAGTTCAAAAACGCTCCAAATCGCAAATAATATTTCGCAAGAAGCGGGTGTCAAATTCGCCCAACCCGACTTTTTGATAAAAAAAGAGAGAAGAACGGCCGATCCCTATTATGAGTTTTTATGGCATTTAAAAAATAACGAATACGAAGGCGCGGATATAAATGTCGAAGAAGCTTGGAGATATACAAAAGGAGAGGGAGTAAAAACGGCCGTTATAGACGAGGGAATAGATATCGATCATAACGACTTGAGAGAAAACATTATCGGCTTTGCGAATTTCAACGATCCAAACTCCAACTATCCCGGTTCCAAAAGCGGTAAATGGCACGGTACGGCATGTGCCGGTCTTTTATGCTCGAGCGAAAACGACACCGGCGTAGTAGGCGTGGCTCCCGCATCTAAACTTTATGCCGTAAGATACTCCGATAGTAAAATATCGCAAGATATCGCGGCATTTGATTATTTGATGAAAAAAGGCGTATCGGTTATTTCAAATAGTTGGGGGTCATACAGAAAACTCGATTCGTACGAAGAGATATTTAAAACTTTAGCCACAAAAGGAAGAGACGGCAAAGGAATTTTGATATTTTTTGCCGCGGGAAACGATAGCAGGAGCCTTGATGACAGCGGTATTAACGACGAATCCGAATCCGAATTTGTCATATCGATCGGCTCGTCAACCCATAAAGATACGATTGCTTCATATAGCAACTACGGAAGTTCGCTTGATTTTTTAGCGCCGGGGGGAATTATGTCCGGACAGCTTGTAACAACCGATGCGATGGGTGAAAAAGGTTATACGGATTGGAATTACAACTTCAATTTTATAGGAACATCGGCATCGGCGCCCATAGCCGCCGGCGTTGCGGCGCTGATGCTCTCGGCGAATCCGGATCTTACAAGAGATGAAGTTATTGATATTTTGGCAAAAACGGCAAAAAAAATAGGAGATTATCCATATATAAACGGTAAAAACATCCATGCCGGGTATGGTCGAATAGACGCTGGAAAAGCCGTAAAGATGGCAAAATATTATCATATGAAACCCTCTTTTTCAAAATCTAATATGGAAAGCTTTGTACATACTATCTATCGCTTCGTCGTACACGATTTTGACGATAGAGGTAAATGATTTCATTTTCATTCTTTTTATAGTACTATTGTCTCTAAAAAAGGATTTAAATGCTCAGATTCGCACCCTCTCCGACCGGAGATATGCATATAGGAAATCTCCGTGTAGCTCTGTTTAATTTTATATATGCAAAACAAAACGGTGAAAAATTTCTCATTCGTATCGAAGATACGGATAAAGAGAGAAATATCGAAGAAAAAGATAAAGAGATCATAAATACTCTTTCTCTTTTTGGCATATCGTACGATCAACTTCTATATCAGAGCAAAAATCTAAAATTTCATCAACAGTTCGCTACAAAACTTTTAACCGATAAACACGCTTTCGCCTGTTTTTGCACGAAAGATAGATTGCAAAGAAAAAAAGAAAACGCTCAAAAAAACTCCGTCGCTTATAGATATGACGGCAGATGTCGAGAACTAACGGATGAAGAAGTTTTAAATAACGAGTCGCCTTTTGTCGTACGCATAAAAAAACCTAAAAACGATATCGAGTTTGAAGATATCATAAAAGGCAAACTCTCGTTTTCTCCCGATAATATCGACGATTTCGTCATTCTTAGAGTCGATAAAACTCCGACTTATAATTTTGCCTGCGCTATCGACGACATGATGAGCGATATATCTCTTGTCATAAGAGGAGAAGATCATGTCTCAAACACGCCTAAACAAATTCTCATAAGAGAGTATCTGGGATACGATAAAAAGATAAAATATGCGCATCTTCCTATCATCTTAAACGAAGAGGGAAAAAAGATGAGCAAACGAGACGATGCTTCAAGCGTTGCGTGGCTGCTTGAACAAGGTTTTTTACCGCAAGCCGTAACGAACTACCTCATACTAATAGGAAATAAAACTCCAAAAGAGATATTTGATCTAAACGAAGCGATAAAATGGTTTGATTTAAAAAATATCGCAAAAGCTCCCGCAAAATTTGATATAAATAAACTTAGACAAATAAATCGCGAACATATAAAACTGATAGATTCAAAAACGCTTTCCTCTCTCATCGGTTACTCGAGCTTTGATATAGGAGAGTTGGCAAAACTATATACCGAAGAAGCCAGCACATTAGTGGAGATAAAGTCAAAAATTGATAAAATCTTCTCTAAAAAATCATGCGGCGAATTTTCAGAAGAGCTTGAAATATTAAAAGATATTGCAAAAAATACACCATTTTTTAAAGATTTTAATGATTATAAAACATATCTAAGCGAAAAAAGCTCCCTTAAAGGAAAAAAACTTTTCAAGCCTTTGAGGATTTTATTTACAGGCGAGTCGGATGGACCGAATTTAA
>JALWKJ010000025.1 GCA_027081495.1 Campylobacterales bacterium
ACTTTAAAAATATAGAACTATCCGCTACTAGATTAAAAATTTTCATCGAATGTAAAAGAAAATATTATTTTAAATATATAAAAAATTTAAAAGAGTTTGAAATTCCAAAAGATGAAGACAATGAACGAATAATAGGCACATATCTTCATGAAGCTTTGAAATACGCTTATGAAAAACAAAAAAGTTATGTTAGCGAAGAGGAACTTCTTTTGAAATTGCAAAGGTATCTATATCAAGTCAGCGAGAACAACCATTCTCTTCGTTTTTTTATAGATATATGGCTGCAAAAACTAATACCTTTTGTCAAATCCGATATATTACGGTTTCAAGACGGATTTACCGTATATGGAGTCGAAAAGACGATCACGAAAAAATTCCAACACTTAAATCTAACGGGGAAGATAGACAGAATAGACATAAAAGACGATTTGCTTCATATCATCGATTATAAAAGCGGTAAAATCCCAAAAACGACTCTTAGATCGCTTCCAAAAAGCAGCGATTTCCAACTTCAATTTTACTATCTTCTTTTAAAAGACGAGCGAGAGATTTTTGATGCGTTTTATTATGATCTAAACTCCGCAAATCTTATAAACGACCCGCTTTTTGATGAAAAGCTCGATCTTTTATACAAACATTTTGACTCGTTAAAAGAGAAAGAATTTAACTTTACGATGTGTGAAGATCTAAAAGTCTGTCAATACTGCGCTTACGCTAAAATCTGCAACAGGATACTATAAGATGGCTTTTTATCACTCATTGGCATACGAGGCAAGCGCCGGAAGCGGTAAAACTTTCGCTCTTGTTATCAGATATATCTCTTTATTATATCTTGGCGCAAAACCATCGACGATACTTACTCTTACTTTTACCAACAAAGCGGCAAACGAGATGAAATCAAGAATTTCGACGGTTTTAAAAGAGCTTCACCTGCCAAAAAGAGAAGCGGAACTTCAAGAGATTTCCTTAGCGCTTGAAGTACCGAAAAGAGAGATTTTGGCAAAACGGGAGATGATTTACAAACGATACTTAACGAGTGATCTTAAAATATCGACGATCGATAAATTTTTTTCGCAAATTCTCAGACTCTTTTGCCAACATCTCGGATTGATGCCCGATTTTACCATCGAGGAGATAAACGACAAGCAGCGATTTATTTTAAAATTTATATCAAACATCAAAAAAGAGGGAATCTATAAAGAACTCGTACTTTTTTCGGCAAGAGAGAGTAAAAGGGTTGGAGATATATTTACATTTTTATCGCATCTTTATACAAAAGAGGCCGAACTACCAGGATATAAAATCAAAAACGATAAAATAAGCGTAAACGAAAAAGAGATTCTAATCTTAGTAAAATCCCTTCGAACGCTTTTTGAAGATTGTGAATGTAAACTATCAAAAAGAGCTCTTAACACGCTTTTAGTCGAAAATATTGACGATCTACTCTCCAAAGGATGGATTTGTAAAGAGAGTTTCGATTATTGGGATTATAAAAAATGTTTTCATGAAGAGATGGACAAGCTCTTAAAAGAGATTAAAATAAAACTCTCTTTTTACCTGCAAAAAAGAGACGATTACCTTTTAAAAAAATATTTCGATCTTTACGAAGTTTACAAAAACACGATTTTAGAAGAGAACAGATCAACAAATCTTCTTGGATTCGACGATGTTACAAACCTACTTTTTAGACTTCTTAGCGAAGAGATTAAAAGCGATTTTTTATATTTCAGACTTGACTCCAGCATCGAACATCTGCTAATAGACGAATTTCAAGATACCAACATAGTGCAGTATAAAATACTTGAACCTATCATAGAGGAGATACACTCAGGAATCGGGGTTAAAGATTTTCGAACATTTTTTTATGTCGGCGATATAAAGCAATCTATTTATAGATTTCGCGGCGGGGCAAAAGAGCTTTTTCATTATGTTCAAAAAAAGTTTGCAGTAACCCTAATGGAACTTGATACCAATTATAGAAGTGCATATAATCTAGTAGAGTTTGTAAACGAAACTTTTAACGGCGTAATGAAAGAGTACTCTTTTCAAAAATGCTCAAAAACCGACGACAAGGGCTATGTAAAAGTAACAAAAGAGGATGATCTTTTGAAAAGTATCACCGATGAAGTTTTTAAACTTTTAAATTCTAATGTAAAAGATGAAGAGATCGCGATTTTAACTTATACCAACTCGGATGCTTTTTTGATTGAAGAGGAACTTCTTAAAAGAGATAAAAAACTTAAAATAACGACGCAAACTACGGCAAAGCTGATCAATACTCCCTATGTATCGGCTATAATCGAGTTATTGAAGTATCTCTATTTTAAAGAAGAGATATGCAAAATAAATTTCCTGACGACTATCGGTTTATCGTGGAGTCAAAAGGCGGATTTTTCCTCCTTTTACAAAAACAAAGATCTCATCTCTTTGATAAAAGAGATAATAAAAAAATTTGAACTGCCTGGAGATGACGCAAATATTTTAAAATTGATAGAGATTGCGGCAAATTACAAAGATATAGAAGAGTTTTTGTTTGAGAGTGAAAATTTAAGTATCGACTCTCCTTCAAAAAAAGACGAAGGTATTAAAATTTTGACAATCCACAAATCAAAGGGTCTTGAGTTTCCATATGTCATACTTTGCGACAGATTTAAAAAAAAGAGTCCAAATAGATCGACTTTAATATTTTCCCACAACGATATTTCGCTAAAAGATATTTTTATCAGAGTGTCAAAAAGAGAGTGTGTCGATCCGTCTTATAAAACCGCTCTTGAAAACGAAAAAAGACTTGGCGAAGAAGATGACTTAAATCTTTTATATGTAGCGTTTACTAGAGCAAAACATGGGCTTATTGTCTGTCAAAACAATGAAAACTCCGCTTTTGAAAAACTTGCCCTAAAAGAGTGCGAAAAAGGCGAACTTCTTATTTCAAAAGAGAATATAAAGGAACCGCCCCCCAAACTAAGCTATGAAAGCATCAAACTTGGACTTCAACGCCAAGAGATCAAAACCGAAAAGATCAAAACCGAAAATATAGGCTCTATTAACTTCGGTAACGCTCTTCATTATATGCTTGAAATTCTTGACGGATTTAACAAAAACGATCTTGACAACGCCTATTGGGCGATGAAAAACAGATTTGAAAATCTTTTAAAAGAGTCCGACGCTCAAAAAATCAAACAAAGAATACAAAGATTGCTCCATCATGAAGAGTTTCAAAGATTGACGGAGGGGAAAATTTCAAAAGAGCAGCCTCTTTTTTTTAACAACGAACTGAGGCAAATCGATCTTTTGGTTCAAAAGGAGGATCATTTTATCGTTATAGACTACAAAAGCTCTTTACAAATCAGAAGCGAACACAAATCACAGGTTAGAGCCTATAAAAAAGCGATCCGTTCGATTACGAAACAAAAAACACTCGGATATATTTGCTATATCGGGGAAAATGAAATCAATCTGATAACTGTCGATTAAGGGCAGATATTATAATATATCATTAATTATCAAAGCGGGGACGGTTCGTATGCTAAAAGATATCTCTAAAAAACTCACGATGAAGAAGACTTTTTTTGTCACTCAACTTGAAGGATTCTTTAACGCGATATCTCAAGAGTACCAAGACCTTATCCATCAAAAAGAGGTGGAAAATTCGCTTCTTGAAGAAAAAATTTTAAAAAATGAAAAAGATATCAAAAATCTGGTTCAGATCAAAGAAGAGTTGAAGTCTGAACTTTTTTTAAAAGACGAATATATCAAAAATCTTGAAAAAAAGATGAACGACTCGGCGGATATCCGGTACAAAAAACTTCTAAAAGAAAATCTTCATCTAAAAGAGAAGATCAATGAAAACGATTCGTTAGAGGTATCAAGACTAAAACAACAGATAAAAAACCTGCAAAATATCATCGCAAAAGGCGCAAGCGGCTACAATGACACGCTCAAAGAGAGAGATAAAGAGGCTCTCATAAAAGAGATAAGTAAAACCCTTAAAAAATAACATTTCAAAATGAAATATTTACAGACACTTGATTGTTTATATGTTAATATATAAATAAAAAGACAAAGGATAAATAGATGGAAGCAAACAAAAAAAAAGCGCTTGATCTTACTATAAAACAGATCGATAAAGCATTCGGTAAAGGCGCGATCGTACGACTGGGCGATAAAGAGATAGAACCGATAGACTCCATAAGCACCGGCTCTTTAGGGCTCGATATCGCTCTTGGTATAGGAGGAGTGCCCAAAGGAAGAGTGATTGAAATTTACGGACCCGAAAGTTCAGGTAAAACCACTCTCGCCCTTCAAATAACGGCCGAGTGCCAAAAACACGGAGGAATCGCGGCGTTTATCGACGCCGAACATGCGCTAGATACCAAATATGCCAAAAATCTGGGAGTAGATATAGATAATCTCTATGTTTCACAACCCGATTTTGGAGAGCAGGCGCTGGATATCGTCGAGACGATGGCAAGAAGCGGAGCTATCGATCTTATAGTAATCGATTCGGTAGCGGCGCTTACGCCGAAAACGGAGATAGAAGGAGATATGGGAGATACTCATGTCGGACTTCAAGCAAGACTTATGAGTCAAGCTCTTCGAAAATTAACAAGCGTGCTTCATAAAATGAATACAACCGTTATTTTTATAAATCAAATTCGTATGAAAATAGGTATGATGGGATACGGATCTCCCGAAACGACAACCGGCGGTAACGCTCTTAAATTTTACGCATCTGTTAGAATCGATGTACGAAGAATCGCAACACTTAAACAAGCAGAAGAGAATATAGGCAATAGAGTCAAAGCTAAAGTAATTAAAAATAAAGTCGCCCCTCCTTTTAAACAAGCGGAATTTGATATAATGTTCGGCGAGGGAATCTCGAAAGAGGGAGAGTTGGTTGATTATGGAGTCAAACTGGATATCATCGACAAAAGCGGCGCATGGTTTAGTTACGGCGATAAAAAACTAGGTCAAGGGCGTGAAAATGTCAAAGCCCTTCTAAAAGAAGACCCTAAACTCGCGGAAGAGATCGAAAAAGCCATAAAAGCTTCCATGGGCATAGGCGATGAAATAGAGAGTGAAGAAACAGACAAAGGAGAATAAAATAAAATGGTTTATATAGATGATGTTTATGCGGATGAAGTTCTTGACAGTAGAGGAAATCCGACCGTAAGAGCCACGGTAATTTTAAGCGACGGCACGCAAGCGGACGCAATCGTACCAAGCGGAGCGAGCACCGGAAAAAGAGAAGCGCTTGAATTAAGAGATCATGAAGATAGATATATGGGTAAAGGGGTATTGAAAGCCTGCGATAATGTCAATACGAAAATAGCGGATGAATTAATCGGAGTAACTCCTTACAATCAGGCGCAAGTCGATGAAATCATGAAAGAACTCGACGGCAGCGACAATTATGAAAATCTTGGAGCAAATGCGGTGCTTGGCGTATCTATGGCAGTCGCAAGAGCCGCAGCCGTTAGTCTCAACCTGCCGCTTTATAGATATCTAGGCGGAAGCAACGCTATGACTATGCCCGTTCCTATGTTTAATATCATAAACGGTGGAAGCCATGCTAACAACAGCGTCGATTTTCAAGAATATATGATCATGCCTTTAAATTTTGAAACATTTTCAAAAGCGCTAAGAGCCGCGAGCGAGGTGTATCATCATCTAAAAAAGATCATCGCGAATATGAACGAAAGTACGGCACTTGGCGATGAAGGAGGTTTTGCGCCGAATCTCAAAAATAACGAAGAGCCGATCAAAGTAATCATGGAAGCAATCGAAAAAGCCGGTTATAAAGCCGGAAGAGATATCGCCATAGCTTTAGATGTCGCAAGCAGCGAACTGGTAACGGAAGGAGGTTACAGACTAGACTCTGAAGATAGAATATTAAGCGCCGAAGAGTTAGTGGATTATTATGTCGATCTTTGTGAAAAATACCCCATCGTATCTATAGAAGACGGTCTTAGCGAAGACGACTGGGACGGATGGAAAATTTTGACTGAAAAACTAGGCAAAAAGATTCAATTAGTCGGGGACGACCTATTTGTAACCAATGAAAAAATATTAAAAGAAGGGATAAATAAAAACATAGCCAACTCGATCTTAATCAAACCCAATCAGATCGGCTCGGTTACGCAGACGATGCGAACCGTAAGACTCGCGCAAAAAAACGGCTATAAATGCGTCATGAGCCACAGAAGCGGAGAGAGTGAAGATACTTTTATCGCCGATTTTGCGGTAGCTTTAAATACGGGAGAGATAAAGACGGGTTCGACCGCTAGAGGCGAAAGAACGGCAAAATATAACCGCCTGCTGGAGATTGAAAGGGAAACGGCTTTTAGTGAGTATCCCGGAGATTCGCTTTTTAGCTAATGTCCGATATAACCGACGAGATATTAGATCATGCTCAAAAAAAGAGCGTTGACGGTTTCTCTTTTTTACAGATACTGTTTTTAACTTTTATGGTTCTTGGAGCCGCCGTTTTTGTCGGAGACATGCTCTTTGGCAGAAACTCTTGGCAGGTTCTGGAATCGCTAAAAAAACAACAACGAATCCTTGATCAAAAAATCGACAGGATCAGTAGAGAAAACGCAAATTTACAAAAAAAGTATTTTGAGTTAAAAAGCCTTATGCCGGAAGATGAACAAGGAAATTAAATGAAACCGATCGCTCTTTTTTTCATGCTCTGTTACGCGCTTACACTTGGCGCTAGAGAAAACCCTTTTCAACCCGTTCAAACTACACAAAGCCAATCTCTAAGTAAACCGATTTTGGTTGTAGATTTTGAGCCTAAAATCATATCCGTCGTAAAAGAAGAAAACAGCTGCAAAACACCGTCGCAAAAACCTCCGCAAAAAGAAGAGATCAAAAGCGTTTGGAAACAAGTAGTTCCGACCCCAGTGGTTGCGACTCCCAAAAAAAGTAAAAGAATAAAAAAGTTTAAAAAAAAATATAAAAAACCTAAATTTCGATTAATATATAAAGATGAAAATCTCAAAATTTATATCAAATCAAGATATATAAAAATCATTACGAACAAAAAAATTCAAAAGAGTTTTTTTCTAAAATCGCCTTATCGTCTCGTGCTCGATTTTCAAGACGACTTTTTTATTTACGATTCTATATTAAAAAGAGTCGGCGGTAATTTTATAAAAGAGCTCAAACTAGGAACTCATGAGCTATTTTTTCGTCTCACTTTTGTGTTAAAACGATCGTTTGATCATAAAATCACAAGGTTACATAACGGTTATCTAATCAAACTTCGTTGATTTTTTATTTTTATATGTCGCAATGACCTTTATGCTTACCATCACTATTATCACTTCAAATAGACTCGCAAGTATAAACGCGTAATATTCAAACTGATCGATTTTGTTGCTATGATAACCTAGCGCCGCGATCGCGACTAAAAGCGTCAAAGGCATTGAGTGAGAAAGAGCAAACAAAATCATTTGTCTTATATCGAGTATCTTATAAAGAGCAACGGCGGAAAGAAGCCTT
>JALWKJ010000026.1 GCA_027081495.1 Campylobacterales bacterium
TTCTAACTCCACATAAACCGTCACTGGAAGGTGATAGCGCGATTTATCAGGATGTAAAAGTGATTGTAAAAAGGGTTGGTATATGAAAAAGGTGTTGATTTTACTGATTTTTTGTGTGACGAGTATCGTCGCAAAAGAGTTTACGCTAAAGACCATTGACGAGAAAATTTTACATTTTGAGATCACGCCTATGTCGTTGAGTATAAAAGAGTATCCAAACAAAATAATATTGCTTGATTTTTTCGGTGCGAATTGTCCGCCTTGCATCGAGGAGATGCCGGATTTAGTCGAATTTCAAAATATCTATAAAAAAAGTGTTCAAATTATCGGCATGCAGTCAAGCTCAAAGCGAAATGACAAAAAGATGACGATTTTCGTTAAAAAGCATAATTTAAATTATCCTATTATAAATCTCGACGAAGCCGCGGCTATAATCGTCTATGTTCAAGACAATACGCAATGGAACGGCGCGCTACCTTATAAACTTTTATACGATTTTTCAAATACTCTTACCTATAAGCTTTACGGTATGATGGATTTAAAAAAATTAAAAGATGTGATAACCCGGTTATAAAGCGCTTTGCTACACGCCTTGTACACAAAAATCGGGTAAAATCTTTATAAAAGATTCGGGAAATTGATATGAAAATTCTTTTAGTCGAAGACGATCCCATTTTATCCGACTTGATCGGCGAGTATTTAAGCGAGTGCGGATACGATACGATCGTATGTCCCGATTCGTTTTGCGCGCAAAAAAGTATGGATAAAGTACAATTTGACCTATTTATATTTGATATAAACATACCCGGAAAAAGCGGAATAGAACTTTTAAAAGAGGAGAGAGAGTTTGAAAAAAATACTCCGGCCATCCTTATAACGGCATATCATGATATAGAACATTTAAAAAAAGGTTTTTTGGCCGGTTGCGACGACTACATAAAAAAACCGTTTGAACTAGAAGAGTTGGGCGAACGGATAAACAATATAAAAAAACGCTACAACATTCAAAGCGATACGATTATCCATATAGATGAAGATGTCGGTTTTGATTTCGAAAAAAGAGAACTCGTTTTTAAAGATAGATCGTCGATTTCGCTCTCTTTAAAAGAGTGCGAAATACTAAGATATCTGATAAATCGTAAAAACAGGGTCGTTTCAACAATGGAACTGATTCAAAATATATGGGATTATGAACAAATTCCAAGCGATGCGACACTTAGGGTTTATATAAAAAATCTTCGCAAACACCTTTCAAAAAATAGAATAAAAACAGTCAGAGGATCGGGGTATTGTTTTGAATCGTGAAGAGAAAAGAGCGCTTTTTAGTTTTTTGGGCATATATCTGTTTTCCGCTTTGATCATGATGGCGATTATCGCTATTTTGTACTATTCGCAAGAGATGAACGATACGAAAAAAGCATGCAAAAAGGATCTTCAAAGCACGCTTTTGCAAGTTGAAAGAGATATCAGACAAGCTTGTATGGGCGGATACGATTATAGTTTTGAGCCTTTTGAGTATAAGTTAAATGTCGGATTATTCGACATCGATAAAAAATTGATCGCTTCAAATCTTGAGTTTATGGATATAGACTTCAATAAAACGATAGATATAAAACGAAATCGTGTTCATATGTTAAAAAAATTTCAAGGCTGTATTCAGGGAGTTTCATTTATAGTGGCGGAAGATGTCGCCATGACCGATAGACAAAAAAATCTAAAACTCATAATATCTTCGGTTTTACTGTTTTCGCTTTTGTTTGTAGCGTTTGTGGGATATCTTTTGAGTAAAATATTGCTAAAACCGCAGAAAAAACGGATAATCGAATTAAACAAATTTATAAAAGACGCGATGCATGAGATAAATACTCCCGTCACGGCGCTTTTGATGAGCGTTTCACAACTTAAAAAAAAGGATATCAAAGAGCAAAAGCTCTTACGAAATATTTCGATAAGCTCAAAACAGATAGCGACTATCTACAACACTCTTTCGTCTGTCAGCTTTTCGGATTTACAAAAAGAGAATATCGAGGAGTTTGATTTAAAAGAGGAGGTAGTAAGAAGCGTTACTTTTTTTGAAGAGATAGCCGCCTCAAAAAATATAAAAATAGAATCAAAACTTCTTTCTTTAAAGATAAAGATGGACAGACAAGACGCAAGCTCTCTTATAAACAATCTTCTCTCAAACGCTATAAAATACAGTTTTGCGAATACAACTATAACCATAGGAATAAAAGATAAAATATTTTATATAAAAGATGAAGGTATAGGGATAAAAGATGAAAACAAAGAGGAGATCGTTAAACGCTATACTCGCGCAAGCGACATCGGCGGCGGGTTTGGAATCGGTTTGGACATAGTAAACAGTATCTGTAAAAAATACGATATCTCTCTTGATATAGAGTCAAAAGTAGGAAAGGGTTCGCTTTTTACGCTTGATTTTTCAAAGATTGTTTTGTAAAAAGCGTAAAATCAAATCATGAGCTTATCGATCTCAAACCAAAATTTCGATCCTTCATTTGGGGCGCTTTGTATATGGAGATTTATATTATGAAGTTTTAGAATGTATTTGACTATATAAAGTCCCACGCCTATGGAGTTGTCCCAGCTTAGAGAATCCACTCTGAAAAATCTTTTTGTGATATTTTTGAGATTCTCTTCCGTGATGCCGATTCCTTTATCTATGATTTGAAGGTCTGCGCCTTCTAATCGAACTATTACTTTATCTTCTGAGTATTTAAGAGCGTTTTCGATAAGGTTTGTTAAAAGAGTGTCGAACATAGCGCGGTCGGCTCGTAGTTTAAGATCTTCAACCTCTATGACGATCTCTCTGTTTTTATATTTTTGAAGCAGATTCTCTTTTATATCTTCTATGAGAGCATATAGTGAAAACTCACTAAAAGTCGGAGCGAAATTTTCGTTTTCAAGTTTGATCGCAAAAGAGAGACGATCGATCATATCGGATATTTTGTAGGCGTTGTTTATTGTTTTGTTTAAAAATCTCTCTCTTATTTCGCCGCTTAATTTATCATCCTCTTTTACGCTTTGGGTATATCCTATGATAGCGGCTACGGGATTTTTAAACTCATGAGATATAGCGGAGATTATATCGCTCTGTTTTTTGCTGAGAATTTTGAGATTTTTTGTATATTTCGCTTTTTGTTTCTCTCTTTTCTCAAGCTTTGCGGATACTTTTGCAATCTGTTTCGCGATTGTTTCAAACTCTTTGCAGCAACTTGTTTTATTAAAAACGGTTTTATAATTTTTATTTAAAAGATTTTTTAGACTTAGCTCTATATTTTTTAAATCGACCGAAATCTTTCTATTTATTTTTATCGCTATCCAAAACGCCAAAGCCATCGCAAGTGAAAAAAGAAGTATCGCTTTTATCCAAAATCTGAGAAATTTTTCATTTATACTCTCAAGCGCGTATGCCATCCTGATAAAATTTTCGTTATATTTTTTTGCTACATACAAAAAGTTTCGTTTGACGCTTACGGAGTATCTAACGGCTTGTCCTATTCTATTTTTTAACGCTTCTTGAATCTCCGGACGGTTTAGATGGTTTTGCATTCCTTTCGTGTCGCGGTTGCTTTCAAAAAGAACTACTCCTTTAAGATTTATGATCGTAACTCTAACTCCCGTCTCTTTTTTGATCTCTTTGATCAAAGGCGACGGGTCTTTTAGGTATTTTTGCATCAGATGATACTCGTCGATCATATTTTCAAGCATCGTTTTATGATTGTTTATCTCTATCTTTTGAAGTAGAAAATATCCCGAAACGGAGACGACAAAAAGCGTTAGAAAAAAGAGGACGAAATAGTTTCTAAAATAGAGTTGATCTAGTCTTAGCATAGTTTATATCCGACTCCGCGAATGGATTGGATGTAGAGTTTCGTTTTATCAGGATCGATCTTTTTCAAAAGACGGTTTATCGTAACCGTTACCGTTTTTTCCTGTTTTAGCTCTTCATCTTTCCATACTTCGTCCAAAAGTTCATCTCTAGTTAAAACGATATGTTTGCGATTTATAAAATAGCTCAAAAGTTCAAACTCCAAAGGAGAGAGTTTTATCTCTTTATTTTCTATAAAAACTCTTCTCTCGTCCATCTCCAAGATAATATCTTTGTATTTGACTCTCCCTTTTTCTTCGCCTCTGGTTCTTCTTAGAATCGATTTTACGCGCAAAAGAAGTTCATTCATATTAAAAGGTTTTGTCAAGTAGTCGTCCGCGCCTCTTATAAACCCCTCTTCGATTTCACTCTCCTTGTTTTTCGCGCTTACGAAAATTACCGGTATTTTGTATCCTAAATTTCTTAGATATTGTATAAATTCACTTCCTTCGCGACCGGGAAGATTTCTATCCACTATCATCAGATCGATATCTTCTTCGCTCAAAAACTCTTCTACATGTTTTGTGGATAAAAAACCCGTTACGCCGTAATCGGCTTTTTGCAGATGATACTCTTGAAGTTCCAAAAGATCTTCTTCGTCTTCTATGATGAGTATATGAGCCTTTTTCACAGTTTTAGTTTTCCGCCTTTGTGCGCAAAGTAGGCTAGTTTTACTATATTTACGCTTCTATCGGATATTCTCTCAAGCTTTCTTATGCTTTTTATAAATTCTACGAAATCGCCGGCGTCTTCAGGATTTACGCATATCTGCTGAAGTATGTTTTTTTCGAGTATGGAGATAATGTCGTCGCATTTACTCTCTTCGACATTTACTTTTCTATAGAGGTTTTCAAGAGATTCTTGCGAAGTTGTCCAGATGGAGTCTATGGCGGCTTGAAGAGATTTTTTCGTGCTTTGCAAAAACGAGTTCATATCGTTTTGAAGAGCGCCTAGTTCGATTTCGCCGCTTATTTGCATCTTTACCTTTTTTGCGTAGCTTCTGATGTAATCGGAGATTCTTGTTAATTCGCTTGCTATTTTAAGGTAAGATATAACGATTCTAAGATCCTTTGCCTCCGGAGAGAATAGGGCGAGCGTTTTTATGATTTCGTTATCTATTTTATTATTTCTCTCATGAGCGTTTTTTAAAATATTTCTTGCCGTCGTCGCTTTTTCCAAATCTTTGTTTTGACAAGCTTGAATAGTATATTCATACGCTTTTAAAACATCGTCCGCTAGCTCCGATACTCTTTTTTGCGATTTTTCCAGTATTTGTTTGTAGTTTGTAAGCATTATCCAAATCTCCCCGTTACATAATCTTCCGTTAATTTTTCTTTAGGATTTAAAAATATCTTATCCGTTTTATTATACTCTATCAGCTCTCCGAGATACATAAAAGCGGTAAAATCGCTCAATCTACCGGCTTGTTGCATATTGTGCGTTACGATGACTATCGAAATTTCGTTTTTAAGCTCGCCGATAAGCTCTTCTATGGCTCTTGTAGATATGGGATCAAGTGCGGAAGTCGGTTCATCCAAAAGCAGGATTTCAGGCTTTAAAGCTACCGCTCTTGCTATGCAAAGTCTTTGTTGTTGACCGCCGCTTAGCCCCATAGCCGACTCTTTTAATCTATCTTTTACTTCGCTCCAGATAGCGGAAGATTTAAGAGCCCGTATCACTTTTTCTTCTATAATCGCTTTATCTTTGATACCGCAAAGTTTAAGACCGTATGCGACATTGTCAAAAATACTCATAGGAAACGGAGTAGGTTTTTGAAATATCATGCCGACCCTTTGTCTTAGGCGAATAAGTTCGTTCT
The DNA here is from genome assembly GCA_027081495.1 of Campylobacterales bacterium. GTDB lineage: Bacteria > Campylobacterota > Campylobacteria > Campylobacterales > QNZT01 > QNZT01. The sequence goes on from JALWKJ010000026.1 coordinate 5,709, forward strand.
CTTTTTTGAGTTTTAATATATCTTCATATTTGTCGCTTTTTAGATCGAGCAGATTGACTTCTCCTTTGTATCTATTTCCGGGATAGAGGTCATGAATTCTGTTTAAGGCTCTAAGAAGCGTTGATTTACCGCAGCCGCTAGGTCCTATCAAAGCCGTGATTTTATTGTGATATATCGGAAGATTGATCGATTTTAGCGACATAGTCGAAGCATTTGCGTACTGAAAAGAAAAATCTTTTATCTCCATAATTATCTGTTTTGCCATAAAGCTTATCCTCTCTGTCTTGTTAAAAATCTTCCGATAAGATTTATAAATAAAACGATCACGGTAAGTATAAACGATGCCGCCCAGGCAAGATCTCGACTCTTTTCGTCGGGATAGTTCGCAAGATTGTAAATGCTGACGGTCAAAGACGGAAATTGATCATTTAGATTCATTGTAAAATAGGCGTTATTCGCCGATGTAAAAAGAAGCGGCGCCGTCTCTCCTATGATTCTCGCAAACGCCAAAAGCACCCCCGTGGTTATACCCACTTTCGCCGCTTTTAAAACTATTTGAAGAATGATTTTATGTTTACTTCCCCCAAGCGCGATTCCCGCTTCTCTGAGCTCTTTTGGAACAAGCGAGAGCATATTGTCGGTAGTAGAGATGATGATCGGAATCATCATGATCGACAAAGCCGCGCTGCCGGCCCAGCCGCTGTAATGATTTACCGGCGAAACGAAAATAGCGTAAACGAAAACGCCGATTACGATGGAAGGCGCGCTCATCGTGATGTCGCTTAAATTTCTTATAACGGAGGCGAGACGGCTTTGATTTGAGTACTCTCTTAGGTAAATTCCCGCCATCATCCCTAAAGGAACGCCTATAAAAGTCGCGATAATCGCCATAGTAAACTGTCCTATAAGAAGATTTAAAATACCGCCCTTTACAAGATCGTTTATAAAAAGATCGAAATGAAGACTTCCCAAACCTTTGACGCTCAAAGTCGCTAGTATCCAAAACAGAAATACTATCGTGATAATCGCCGATAAGCTTGAGAGAGATAAAACTATTTTATTTATTAAAAGTCTATTCATCGTTTTTGCCTTCTTAAAAAGTAAAATTTAGCTGTCGAAATGATAATGAAACTGATCACAAAGAGTATGAGCGCCAGATAAAACATAGAAGAGAGTTCAAGATCTTCGGCTTCCGCAAAATTGTTTGCCAAAAGCACCGGGATGGAAGTTGTGGCGTCGGTTAATTTTGAGGGAAGCTGCATGACGGATCCTATCAAAAAAGCCACCGCCATCGTCTCTCCCAAAGCTCTTCCCAAAGCAAGAATGATAGAGCCTATTATCCCGGCTTTGGAGTAGGGCATAACGACATCTTTTATGACTTCAAATTTTGTCGCCCCCATAGCGTAAGCGCTCTCTTTTAGAACATCGGGAGTCGTATTCATCGCATCTTTCGTTACGGCGGACATAAAGGGAATTATCATGAGGGCAAGTACGAGGGAGGCGGTTAAAAGTCCAATGCCGCTTCCTCCAAAAAAACTCTGAACGATCGGCGCAAAATAAAAAAGACCCCACATGCCGTAGATGATGCTTGGAATAGCGGCTAAGAGTTCGATGCCGACGGAAATCGGTTTTATCAAAAACGATGGAGCGACTTCCGTTAAAAAGATAGCGATTCCCATCGCAACGGGCGTGGCTACGATCATGGCGATAAACGAAGTATAAAGAGTTCCGACTATGGGAACGAGTCCTCCAAAGACCCCGCCTTCATCATCTTCTCCCACTTCCCATACATCGCTT
>JALWKJ010000027.1 GCA_027081495.1 Campylobacterales bacterium
CGAGGGTGGTGCTGGGTTCTGCGACTCCATCTCTTACGACATATCACAAGTTCCCGCATTTTCGGTTAAAGGAGACTTTTTTCGATACTAAAAAGTCGATTGTTTTTTTGAAAGAAGAGGAGGGGATTAGCGAGCGGATACTTCATGAACTCTCTATAACGCTTGCGCAAAATCATCAGGCGATCATCTTTTTGCCCACCCGCGCAAACTACAAATACCTAACCTGTATGGAATGCGGTAAATTTGTCGAGTGTCCGTTTTGCGCGGTAGGCATGAGTATTCATAAAGAGAAAAACGCGCTTCGGTGTCACTACTGTAACTATATGCAGCGAATTGTCGATATCTGTCCGTCATGTAACGGGCGGCATCTTAGAGTTAACCGTATCGGAACGGCGCAGGTGACAGCGGAGCTTTGCGAAAAATTTCCTGATAAACGCTTTGTGAAGTTCGATCGCGATGAGGTGACGACGCAGACGAAACTCAAAAAGATTCTCAAAGCTTTCAACGACAAAGAGATCGATGTATTGGTCGGTACGCAGATGCTTTCAAAAGGGCATGATTATCATGATATTCGGTTGGCGGTGGTATTTGGTATCGACACCATTTTAGCGCAGGCGGATTTTCGAGCAAGAGAACGGGCTATGAGTCTGCTTTTGCAGGTGGCGGGCAGGAGCGGTCGAAAAGGTGAGGGAAAAGTGATCGTTCAGACGAACAACAGCGAATTTTTTGCCCATTATATGGATGATTTTGAAAAGTTTTTAAAGGATGAATCAAGATTTAGAAAAGGACTTTATCCGCCGTATAAGAAGCTTATGAAATTTATGATTTCGCACAAAAATAGACAAAAAGCGCTGACTATATTACGGCGGCTTCAAGTCTGCTTGGGAGAGAGTAAAGATATAGAAGTGGTAGGTTTTGGCGAAGCGCCGATTGCAAGGATCTCCGGGAAGTTTCGTTTTCAAGCGCTTCTTCGCTCCGATTCGACAAAAGCCCTTTTACAAATAGCGCATAAATGCAAAATCAAGGAGTGTGAAGTCGATATCGACCCCGTGCAGTTTAGCTGACAGCGTCGCTTTTGTTTTCAAAAAACTCTTTTGCCTTGTCGTTTAGATACTTCATGCGCTCCTCTCCTTTTGGTAGATTGCTTCTAACATCTTTCATCTCTTCCAAAAACGAGCCTATCGAGTCGGGTAGTACTCTTTTGATGAATTTTTTCAGATATTTCGCTATAGCCGGAGATGCTCCGGAAGTCGATATGGCGATTGTTAAATCTTTTTCTTTTATATATGACGGGAATATAAAATCACAATAGGTGATAGAATCAACGGCATTGCAAAGAGTACGGGAGTTTCTTGTCTCTTTGTATATCTTTTCTTGAAGATCCAATGAATCGACGGCGACTATAACTATGTCGAATCCTCTTACATCTCCCTCTTCATACGGCTTTGTTTTATAAAATAGTTTATTGTCTATTATATAAGAGAGCATTTTTTCGCTGTATCGGTTAGAAATAACTTCTATATTTTTTGTAAAATCAAGAAGCTTTTCTATCTTTTCGGTCGCAATTTTGCCGCCGCCGACGATTAATATTTTAGACTGGTCAAGTTTGAGAAATGCGGGAAAATAATTCATAAAGATATGGTACAGAAATAGTATTTAATCTATTGTTAAATAAAGTGAAAATTTTGATATAATCGCTTAAAAAATTTGAAGGTTTCGTTTTGGAAAAAAGAGTCTATCTTATGCGTCATGCCAAGTCGGATTGGAACGGTTACTATATAAGCGATTTTGAAAGAGGTTTAAACAAAAGAGGAGAGATCGACGCTCCCTTAATGGGTGAAGTTTTAAAACAAAAAGGACTCAATCCCTCTATAATACTCTCATCTGCCGCAAATAGGGCGAAATTGACGGCTATCGGCGTAGCTAAGGCTTTGAATTACGATAAAAATAAGATACGATATGTCGATAAGATTTACGAGGCGACAACCGATGAGTTATTTTTGATAATAAACTCTCTTGAAGAGTCGTTCGACGAGGTTTTGATAATAGGTCACAACCCTTCGATGACCGAACTCATAAATCGTCTAGGCGATGTTACTTTGGATAATCTTCCCACCGCTTCGGTCGTCGGTTTTATTTTTAAAAACAAAAGTTTTAAAGATATAAAACCAAAAAGCGGAAAATTTCTCTTTTTCGAATATCCTAAAAAGTATAAAAGCTGATGGCTCTTTTAGATCTTATAAATCTGAGTAAATCGTATGAGGCGAATACGATTTTAAAAGAGATAAATTTTAGTATATCAGAGTGTGAAAGAGTAGCCGTTATCGCAAAAAACGGTGGCGGAAAATCGACATTTATGAAGATTGTCGCCGGGATTTTGGAGTTTGACGACGGAAGACGAATCGTACAAAATTCAATCAAGATAGAGATGCTTGATCAAAATCCGATATTTGAGGATAATTTGACCGTCAAAGAAGCGGTAGAGAACGAGTTAAAAGAGTTGAAAAACGCTAAAGAGAGATTTGAGAGCATAAGTCTGCTTTTAAGTAAAGATTTCGAAAATTCGGAACTTTTAAGAGAACACGCGAAACTAAGCGCTTTTTTAGATGCCCACAACGCATGGAATCTCGATGACAAGATAGAGAGAATTTTACAGGAGTTTGCGTTAAAAGAGTATGAAGATACCAGAATTTTGCGTTTAAGCGGAGGCGAACAAAGAAGAGTGGCGCTTGCCGGACTCTTACTTAAAAAACCCGATATTCTTCTTCTTGACGAGCCGACGAACCACCTGGATGTCTATATGGTCGAATTTTTGGAACGGTATATTCTTCGTGAAAGATTCACTCTTTTGTTTATATCTCATGATCGTTATTTTATAGACAATATCGCAAGTCGCTGTATCGAGATAGAAGATTCAAAGATCAGATTTTTCAAAGGCGGATATAGCGATTATATTTCTCAAAAAGAAGAGCTTTTAAAATCTATGCAAAAATCTCATGAAGTTCTTTTAAAACTTTTAAAGAGCGAAGAAGAGTGGTTAAATCGCGGCGTAAAAGCAAGACTCAAACGAAATGAGGGACGAAAGCAGAGAGTTTTAAAAATGCGGGAAGAGGCAAAGAAAAATCCCTCCGTCATTCGCAAAATGAAGCTTGAACTTCAAAGAGAACAGAAAAACTTTCAAAATCAAAAGAGTCTAAATAAAAAGAAAATGCTTTTTGAAATAGACAATATCGGTAAGAGTCTAGGAGAAAAAGTTCTCATAAAAGATTTTACCCTTAGGATTCTTCAACAAGACAAGATCGCGATAGTCGGTAAAAACGGCGCGGGCAAATCGACTCTATTGAAACTTCTTTTAGGAGAGTTGCAGATCGATAGCGGCGGTATAAAAAGGGGAGATTTTAAGATAGGATATTTCGATCAGCAAAGAAGGATGCTCGATGATGATAAAAATCTTATAGAAACCTTTTGTCCAAATGGAGGGGATAGAGTTTTGGTCAGAGGGAAAAATATGCATGTTTACGGGTATTTGAAAAATTTTTTATTTCCAAAAGAGCATTTAGATAAAAAGGTGGGAATTTTAAGCGGAGGAGAGAAAAACCGCGTGGCTTTGGCTCTTTTGTTTGCAAAAGAGTATGATTGTCTTATTTTAGACGAACCGACCAACGATCTCGATATAGCGACTATAAATATACTTGAAGAGTATCTGCAAAATTTTAACGGCGCTTTGATATTCGTCTCTCATGATAGATATTTTGTCGATAAGATAGCACGAAAGCTTTTGATATTTAAAGGAGAAGGCGTCGTAGAGGAGAGTTATCAAAGTTATAGCGAATATCTTGAGATAGAAAAAGAGTTAAATGAGATAGAAAACTTTTGCGATCAATCGCAATCAAAGCAAAAAGATCAAAATAGGGTTAAAAAAAGGTCTTTAAAACTTAGCTATAAAGAGAAAAGAGATTATGAACGGCTCCCGCAAAAAATAGAAGCTATGGAAGATAAGATAAAAGAGCTGAACGACTGTCTAGGCGATCCTTCCTGTTATAAACAAAGGGGAATCGAAAATTTACACAAAGAGCTTTTGGAATTGAATCGAAGTTACGAAGAGATGGTGGAGAGATATCTTCTTATAGAGGAGAAGATTGAAGATATGGGAGGGGGCGACTAATTTACTATTTGATATAATCGCTCAAAAAATAAACAAAAAGGAACTATTATGAAAGTATTATTGATAAAAGATGTAAAATCATTAGGAAAGGCCGGAGAGATAAAGGAAGTAAAAGACGGTTACGGTCAAAATTTTCTTATCGCAAAAGGTTTTGCGAAAATAGCAACCGATCAAGTTATAAAAGAGTGGAAAAAAGAGCAGGAGATTATCGCTCAAAAAGAGAGAGAAGAGATAGAGAGATTAAAAGATATAGAGAAAAAATTTCAAAATATAAAACTTACGATCAAGCATAAACTCGGCGCGAACGGTTCACTATATGGAGCGGTAACAAAAGAGGAGATAGCAAGCGCGCTTAAGGAACAAGAAGATATAGAGATTGACAAAAAAGCTATTGAAATCAAAAATCCTATAAAGAGCGCGGGAAATTTCGATATATCGGTTAAACTAGGTCATGGAATTCACGCAACTTTAAATCTTTCTATAGTTGGAGAGTAAATGTTTAAAGGTACGACTATTTTGGCTTGCAAAGGAGAAAAAAAAGCGGTAATCGGAGGCGATGGACAAGTGACTTTCGGAAACGCTATATTAAAATCAAACGCTACTAAGATTCGAAAACTTTACGGCGGAAAAGTTATAGCCGGATTTGCCGGCAGTACGGCTGACGCTTTTAATCTTTTTGATATGTTTGAAGGTATTTTGGAGCAGAAAAAAGGCGATCTTTTAAAATCCGTTATAGAGTTTTCGAAAGAGTGGCGTAAAGATAAATATATGAGGCAGCTTGAGGCGATGATGATCGTTTTAAATACCGAAAATATTTTTATATTAAGCGGTAACGGAGATGTAGTGGAACCCGAAGACGGCAAAATAGCCGCAATCGGAAGCGGTGGAAATTTTGCTATCTCAGCCGCTAGGGCGTTGGATCGTCATGGAGAACTTGACGAAGAGACGCTCGTAAAAGAGTCTTTGTTAATTGCGAGTGAACTTTGTATATACACAAGCGACAAGATAAAAACCTATACATTAACGAAAGAGGGAAAAAGTTAAATGAATATGACACCAAAAGAGATAGTTTCCTATCTTGATCAATATATCATAGGGCAGTTTGAAGCAAAAAAGGCGATAGGAATAGCTCTTAGAAACAGATATCGGCGTATGCAGCTTGACAGCGTCATGCAAGAGGAGATAAGCCCGAAAAATATTTTGATGATCGGTTCTACCGGAGTCGGTAAAACCGAAATCGCCAGACGGCTTGCAAAAATGTTGAATCTTCCTTTTGTTAAAGTCGAAGCTAGTAAATATACGGAAGTCGGTTTTGTAGGCAGAGATGTCGAGTCGATGGTAAGAGATCTTGTTACGGCGTCTATAAATCTAGTAAGAGCCGAACACAAAGAGAAAAACAAGAGCGCCATAGAGGAGTATGTAGAAAAAAAGATTATAGAAAAACTTCTTCCTCCTCTTCCTTCGGGCGCGAGCGAAAATAAAAAAGAGGATTATAAAAGAAGCTTCGAAAAGATGCGCCAAAAATTTCGAAACGGCGAGCTTGACGACCTTGAGATAGAGATAGAGATAAATACGATGGGCGCGGAGATAAGCGACGCTTCTATGCCTCCTGAGATGATAAAAGTCCAGGAGAGTTTTTTGAAAATTTTATCCGCAAAAAGTCAGAGCGTTAAAAAAGAGATGAAAGTCAAAGAGGCTAAAGAGGCTTTAAAGAGTGAAGCGGGAGAAAAACTCCTCGATTTTGAAGCTATAAAGACGGAAGCTTTGCAAAGAGCGCAAAATTCGGGAATAGTATTTATAGACGAAATAGATAAAATCGCCGTTAGTTCCAAAAGTCAAAGTCGTCAGGATCCAAGTAAAGAGGGAGTTCAAAGAGATCTTTTGCCGATCGTCGAAGGAAGCGATATAAATACCAAATACGGAGTCGTAAAAACGGATCATATACTCTTTATCGCCGCGGGCGCTTTTCATCTTACAAAGCCGAGCGATCTAATTCCCGAGCTTCAGGGGCGTTTTCCTCAAAGAGTGGAGCTTAGCTCTCTTAGCGAAGAGACGCTTTACAAGATATTGACACAGCCTAAAAACTCTCTATTAAAACAGTATGAAGCTCTTTTGTCAACCGAAGGAGTTGAGCTTGTTTTTGAAGACGACGCTATTTGGTATATAGCGAAACTTTCTCAGCTTGCGAACGAAAAATTAGAAGATATAGGAGCAAGACGCCTTCATACCGTTTTAGAAAGAGTGATAGAAGATATCAGCTATGACGCAAACGAGCACAAAGGAGAAGTCATAAAGGTGACTAAAGAGCTTGTTTCGCAAAAGCTTGATGAAGTTGCGAGCGACGAGGATCTTTCAAGGTATATTTTATGACGGATAAAGAACGAGCCGGATTTGTCGCGGTCGTAGGCAGACCCAACGCCGGCAAAAGTTCTTTGTTGAATTTTTTCATAGGCGAAAAAATCGCTATGGTTTCTTCGAAGGCAAACGCTACGAGAAAGCGGTTAAATATGATCGCGATGCATAAAGATTGTCAGATTGTTTTTGTCGATACTCCCGGAATTCATGAGAGCGAGAGGTTGATTAACAAATTTATGCTTGAAGAGGCTTTAAAGGCTATGGGCGATTGTGATCTTATTCTTTTTCTATCTCCGGTTACCGATTCGCTCAAAAATTATGAAAAGTTTTTAAAATTAAATAGAAAAAATATTCCCCATATCGTACTGATCACAAAAGTCGATGAGGTAAAAAACGAATTCCTTTTGAAGAAAATCAAAGAATTTCAAAAATATCAAGATAAATTTTTGGAACTCATTCCCGTTTCGGTCAAAAAAGGAACCAAAAGCTCTATGGTGTTTGAGACGATTTGCGCCTATCTTCCGATACATCCATACTACTTCGATCCTCAAATTTTGACGACGGATAAAATGAAAGATATATATAAAGAGTTGATCCGGGAGTCAATATTTGAAAAAACATCTAAAGAAATTCCCTATTTTTCCGATGTAGTCATTGAAAGGGTTGAAGAGCTGCCGGATATTGAGAAAATTTACGCTCGAATTATAGTCGAAAAAAAGAGTCAAAAGGGGATTATCATCGGCAAAGACGGTGAAAACCTAAGACGAATCGGACATAATGCGCGTAAATCTATCGAACGACTTGCCGGTAAAAAGATTTTTTTAAAGCTCTTTGTAGTTGTAAAACATGGCTGGACGAAAGATAAAAAATCTTTAGGAGAGCTTGGTTATAACTTCTAGGTATTGACCATACCGAACCCTATTAATTCTATAATAGGTAGTTTCAGATGTTAAAAAAGAGTATCATAGAAAAGCGCAAAAAGAGTATCGTTACGCTTGATCCATATTCGTTGAAGTCTTATCGATATAGAGACAATGTAATAAACGAAGAGAGTATTAAAAAATTTGACGACAGAGCTTTTTATATCTCTTATGTGCAAACCAAAGATATTATCTCATCGACTGTCGATATCGAAATAGGCGTAAGCGATGAAGAGCTGCATGACGCCATAGAGATAAAGGCGTATGACGAACTCGGACTTGAAAGCGATAAAGATTATTCTATATTCTCTTTTCAATCAAGTAGAAACGACGGGGAATTTAGGGTTTTTAATGTCATAGCGATCGATAAAGCGGTTTTGAGCGAAATATTCGGTGAATTAAAAGAGATAAAATATATCGATTATATTACTGCCGCTCCGTTTTTGATGAAAGCGATCTATACGAGAAATCTTCTGCCTCTTGATAAAACGGACTGTTTTATCTACTTTCATAAAGACGACGCTTTTGTCGCGATCTATAAAGAGGGAGAGTATGTATTTTCAAAATCCATTAAATACTCTTTAGGATATATCTCGGATACTTTTGCGAAAGAGCTTGGAAAAAGAGTTGATGAAAAAGGCTTTTTTTCTATGCTCAAAAAGTCGGGTATGCAGCATGAAAATAGCGCTTATCAACAGCAGTTGATGAAGATATTCGGCGAATTGTTCGTATATGTCAATGATGTTATTTTATATGCGAAAAGAGCATACAGATTAGATCATATCGATCAAGTTTATTTAGGTACGGAAATCGGCAAAATAGCCGGACTTGAAGAGTTTTGTATTAATTATATAAATCTTCCGTCAAAATATCTTGATTTCAAGATTTCAAAAAACGCCGGTGAAATGCCCATAGAGCCGCTTCATACCATTATGATAGAATCGGCCGTGGCATATAGCAATTCGATGGACGATACGCAAAATATCTCTATTTTTAAAAGACCTCCTCCTTTGAAGCAAAGACCAAGCGGTAAACTACTTCAGGTAATAGCGGCTAGTTTTATGCTTTCCATAGCTTATCCCGCATATCAATTCGTATATGAGAGTATGTTTTTGCAAAAAGATTTAAAAAATTTACGCCTAGAGCATAATGAACTTTCTAAAAAAAGCAACTCCATGAGAATCGCGATGAGTAAGGTACAAAAAGATAAAAAAGAGATAGAGAAAAAGCTTTCTATAAAAAGTAAAGATCTTGATTTTCGTACAAATCTTTTGAAAGAAATTTATCATAAAAAGGTGAATTACCCGATGAAAGCGAAGGTGCTTACGGATCTGTTTAAAAAGATCAATTCACACCATTCAAAAGTCGTACTTACAAAAGAGAGCAACAATACGATGTATATAACCGTAAGAAGTTCCAAAGATAAATATCTTACCGAATTAATGCAAGATATGGCTCTGGCTAAACATTATGATGTCAGTACGGAATTGATCAAAAAAGACGATAATGCTTCTTACTATGAGAGTTCGATAAAGGTAGGATTAAATGGCCAGTTCTAATATCAATAAAAAAGATTTTTTCAGTCAGATCGATGAATTTTTTACAAATAAAAAGCCGTCTGAAGTTTCGATGTTTTATCTTGTCGCGGCGCTTGCTATCGCATATATTATTTATCAGTTTATATATATTGAAACGGATGCGAAATTAAAAGATACGGAAAACAAAATAGTGCAGATCAAGAAAAAAATAAATACCCAAAGAGGTTATCTTGAGCAAAATACTCCACAAAAACTAGCGTCGCTTAGATCACTTGTAAAAAGAAAAAAGGTTGAATTCGACGATACTATTTATAAAATAAGTTATGTTGACAATACCCTTACGGAACTTTCGTATCTTCTTTTTGACGATGAAAGCTGGGCAAAATTCGTTGACGATATTTCGGCGCTGGCAAAAAAATATCATGTAGAGATAAAAGAGATAGGAAATAAGTTTTATAATCCGACATTTCAAAAAATCACTCATGTCGTGGAAATCGATGTTAAATCTAAAGCTAAATTTACTAACCTTATGAAGTTTATAAATGAAATTGAAGAGTCTCCTTTGGTGATCGATATAAACGAGATCGAAATGAGTAAACCCGATGAAAGAATTTTAAGCAGCTTTAAAATAGCGGTATGGGGGATGAAGTACTGATGAAAAAAGTAATTATAACATATCTGACAATCGGTGCGGTAGCGCTAAACGCATTGCAGATTCAAGATAGCGATGCAAAAATAGCGTTGATCAAAGATTATAAAATGATGTTTGAGAGAATCGGTAAAAAGCGTATAGGGGCTGCAGATAGTGAAATCGAATCCGTCAGACCTCCTTTTGTAAGACTTACAAAAGAAGAACAAAAAAAAGTCGTTACGAAGAAGGATGGCACGAAAGTTGCTATTCATCAAAAATATGAACTTCAAGCTATTGTAAATAACCGTGCGAAAATCAGCGGTAGATGGTATAGACTTGGAGATAAAGTGGAAGAATTTACACTCTTTTCTATCAAAAACAGCAGCGTATTTTTGAAAAACAATGAATATAAAAAAAGATTAACTTTGAGGAAGAAAAATGAAAAAATTAGTATCAAGTAGAATCAAACGGAATCTTCTTGCCGGATTCTTGATGATGAGTATCGCGACTGTTACGGCTTTGGATGCGAAAAGTTGTGATTATCGCTCTTTCAATATAAAAGTTTCAGAGGAGGTGAGTACCGCTGAAATCCTCAATCAGCTCAGTAACGAGTGTAGTTTTAGCATCGTAACGAAAGATTCTTATGCGCAAGAGAAACTTAAGGATAAGTTGTACGGTATAAATATAAAAAGAATGAGTCTCGAAGAGATTTTCGATGTTTTGATTTCGTCAAAAGGGCTGGATTTTGATTATGACAGCAAACTGCTTACGATAAGCGGTCTTAAAACAAAAACATTCAAAATCGATTATGTCAATACAAAAAGAAGCGGCACGAGCAGCACCGATATCTCTTTAACCGGAGAAACGGGCGATTCAAGCGGCAATAGTGAAAGCGGCAAAGGGGGAAGCCTTTCAACCGGAGCTACCATAACATCCGAGGATAGTTTTAGTTTTTGGGAGAAGATGCAGCAAGAACTAGAGACGATGCTAAATTCTCCCGAAGACAAATTTAAAGCTCCCGCGCCTATTATAAACAGAGAAGCGGGTCTTGTTACGGTTAGCGGCACGACAAAACAGATAAACAGAGTTTCCGCATATATTCATCAAATCATGAATCGTTTACATAAACAGGTTTTGATAGATGTAAAGATACTTTCGGTAACTCTTGACAATTCAAGACAAACGGGTATTAACTGGGGAGAAATTTACAAGCTGCAAAACATGCAGATGGCGTATGAAATACTCAATACCAACAATTTAAGTAATATTTCAAATGATAAAATTACCGATTTCGGCGATTCAAATCCATCGGCTCACGCGACATTTATGAGACTTAGCGGAAATACCGGTATAACGGATGTTATAAAATTTTTAAAAACGCAAGGAGATGTTACGGCTATATCAAATCCCAAAGTCGTCACATTGAGCAATCAGCCCGCGGTTTTCAGTTCCGGCGATCAGCTTTACTATAAGCTCTCTTCCAGTTCGAGACAAACGGGTTCAAACGCCGCGACCGAGACTTATAACAATGAAGTCGTAAAATCCGTTTTTGCCGGTATTTTACTCGATATTACGCCGGAAATTACGGATGACGATGAGATTATATTGAAAATTAATCCATCGATTAGTTCCGTTAAAAGTAGAGTCAAGACCGATGAATCGGGAGTTAGGAGATTGCCGCCGGATCTTATGAAAAAACAAATTTCATCGGTTGTTAAATTAAAAGACGGCGAAAAGGTGATCCTCGGCGGACTTATAAATACGAAAAAAGGCGTAGAGACGAGCAAAGTGCCGATTCTTGGAAATATACCATTGCTTGGATACGCTTTTCAGCAAAAGAAAATAAGTGAAATAAGAGAAGAATTGATAGTAATAATAACGCCCCATATCATCAAAAACAAAACAAAAGGAACCAATGCCGTTTCTTTGAAAGATTTGGGCTATGAGAAGATTAAATATTAAAATAAAAATAGATAAGGGGCGGGCATGAGAATCAATCAAATTACCGATCATAATCAAAGCATTTTCGACGACAGGGTATTTGTTAAGACATTTGCTTTGCTTTTGTCGTTGATTGTCGCTATCTCGCTTTTTTTGATATATCATAGCGTAAATAGGGTAAACGACTTTTCGGGTTCATCGTTTTTTGATACGAACGCAAAGAGTACCGCGGTATCTTTGAGCAGAATTGAAAAAGAGTTAAACGGCAATGTCATAAGTCTTGAAATGTTAGAAGACGACTTTAGCGATCTAGCGGAGATGGATTTGCGTGAACTAGCGCAAAATAAACGATCCTCTCAGGCGGTAAATAAAACCGCGATTAAGCCGATAGTAAAACAGATAGTCGAAAAAAAACATAAAGCTATCGAGATTACTTTTGCGGATAATCCAAAAAGAGCAAGTTCCGATAGGATGTCGATAAAAACATTAAGAAAAAAGTTTTATAAAAGTAACAACGCGAAATACGCTCTTATGATAGGGCAAAGATTTTATAACGCAAAAAAATATGAAAAAGCGCTGAAATGGTCGTTGATAGCGAACGAAGTCGATCAGAAAAAAGTGCAAAGCTGGCTGCTTTTTGCAAAAAGTAAAATGAAAATGGGAAAAAAACAGGATGCGATCAATGTATTAAACGCATATCTGAAAATTTATGATTCAAAAGAAGCGTTGAAACTGTTAAAACAATTTAAGTCTAGCTAGAGAAGGATATCATGAAAGAGAGAAAAGCGCTAAGCGTCGTTGATTTTCTGTTTGAAAATAGGATCATAACGCAAGAAGTTGTCGAGCAGATCGAAGAAGAGTTTGAAAACAGCGGCGACGATTTAGGATCGATTTTAATAAAAAGAGGTCTAGTTACGACCGAAACTCTAAATATCCTTCTCATAGAGGCTTTTAAAAACGGTTTGATTCTTCTGGGCGATATTTATGAAAATTTTTCTATAGATTTGGATAAATTCCTCGAAGAGTTCGCAAAAAGTACAAAAAGCGATTTTGTCGATCTCTATTCTCAAGAAGTAAACTATACTCTAGGAGCGAAAGCCGGTTACGCAAAGATAAGTAAGCTTGGAATTTTACCTTATAAAGAAGACGATATTAATATATATGTAGCGGTTAAAGATCCTTTTGATATATCTTTACAGGAACAACTACATAGAATCTTTAGAAACAAGCTCATAAAAATCGCTATAGCAAATCCGGATCAGATAGATAAACATCTTCACAATATTGAAATAAGCGAGAGCGTTAAAGATCTTATAGCCGATATAAGACAAGAGTTTACGGTTAAATCGGCTACCGATGTCGAAGAGAGTTCGGGTATATTGAAACTTATCGAACTGATTTTAAAAACTTCTATCATAAGCGGCGGAAGCGATATTCATATAGAGCCTACGGAGACTAGTTGTATCGTAAGATCGAGAATCGACGGAATGCTCAAAGAGATTTTTGTTTTTGATAGAGATATATATCCTCCGCTAAGTTCTCGTATAAAACTTTTGGCAAATCTCGATATCGCGGAGAAGAGAAAACCGCAGGATGGAAGATTTTCGGCTACCGTTATGGAAAAGCACTATGATTTTAGGATTTCAACGCTGCCTATTATGACCGGGGAATCGATAGTTTTGAGGATTTTGGATAAATCCAAAGTCATGATAAAACTTGAAGATTTGGGTATGCATCCCGAAAACTATCAAAAGTTTAGAAACGCTATGAATGCGCCTTATGGAATCATCTTTGTAACGGGACCTACCGGAAGCGGTAAAACGACGACGCTGTATGCGGGTATGAACGCCATAAAAAATGTTAAAAAAAAGATGATTACGGTAGAGGATCCGGTGGAGTATCAGATGAATCTTATTCAACAGGTTCAGGTAAATACAAAAGCCAATCTTACTTTCGCAACCGCGCTTAGATCGATTCTAAGACAGGATCCGGATATAATCATGATAGGCGAGGTAAGGGATAAGGAGACTTTAAAAATCGCTATCGAGGCATCTTTGACGGGGCACCTTGTTTTTTCTACTTTGCATACAAACGACGCCGTAAGCGCAATTACCAGAATTGTCGATATGGGAATAGAGGCGTATCTTGTCAGTGGCGCTCTCGTAGCGATTCAGGCGCAAAGGCTTATAAGAAAAATATGTCCCCATTGTAAAATAAAAACCCAGCTTCCGGAGGATATCTTAAAAGATTTAAGTCCCGTTTTGCCGGATCATTATCAGTTTTACAAGGCAAAAGGATGCGATAAATGTAACAATACCGGATATTCAGGCAGAGAAATGATATCCGAAGTTCTTGTCGTGGACGATAATATACAAAGTATGATCGCAAGAGGGGCTTCCAAAGAGGATATTTCAAAATATGCCGATGAAAACGGTTTTGTATCAATGTTTAAAGATGCGACCGTAAGAGCCGCAAACGGAAAAACGACTATTGAAGAAGTATATAGGGTGGCTAAGTCATGACATATTTCGAAGTAAATTTTATACAGCAGGGTAAAAGAGGTTCACAGCTTATAAAAGCGTCAAGTCGAAGAGACGCCATTTTAATCGCCAAAGCCAAGATTCCAAACGGAACCGTTTTAAAAGCTTATGAAGTTTCGGCTCCTTTGGAGAATAGGATAGAAGATTTTAAAGAGACATTTTTTGGAGCGATGAGCAAAAAAAAGATCAAAACCGAATCTTTAATATCCGCCATAAGGCAGCTTGCGGTTATGACAAACGCCGGTATTTCTATTCATGACAGTATTCGCGAAGTGACTAAATCCACCGTCGATAAAGATCTTAAAGCTATTTTTGAACAAGTTGACGAGGATCTTAACGCGGGTAAGAGTTTTACCGAGGCTATGTTGCCGTATAAATACCAGGTAGGCGATGTGACAATCGCTATGATAGAGCTTGGTGAAAATACCGGTAATATGTCCGAATCTCTAACCAAACTCGCCGAAGTCTTGGAGGAGATGCTCGAGAATGCGAAAAAACTTAAATCGGCGATGAGGTATCCCATTACCGTTATAGTCGCGATTGCCATAGCGTTTACGATCTTGATGATGTATGTCGTGCCGAAGTTCAAGGAGATATTCGAAAAGCTCGGGGCGGATTTGCCCGCACCCACGAAACTTTTACTTTTTTTCGAGCATGCTTTAAATACCTACGGTCATTTTATTTTTTTAGGACTTGTCGGATTGATCGCATATCATAAGTATCTCTACAAAACGAATGATAACTATAAACGAAAGGTAGATAAACATATACTTAAAGTATATCTTATCGGGAATGTAATCTTTTTTGCGTCTATGAGTCGATTTATGCTTATTTTTACGGAGCTGGTTAGAGCCGGTATTCCCATAGCCGAAGCTTTGGATACGGCTGTTATAACCATAGATAACGAAGAGATAAAAGATAAACTTGCTTCCGTCAAACTCTCTGTGGAGAGAGGCTCTAATCTAACGGAAGCTTTTGAAGATACGGGACTTTTTGAAGGTATGCTGATCCAGATGATCAAAGCCGGCGAATCGGGTGGCGCGCTCGATAAAATGCTGGAGAAAGTAAGCGAATATTATGCAAATCGTTTTAACGACATTATCGAAAACCTTTCGGCATATATCGAACCGATCTTAATCGGATTTATAGCCGGTATGGTTTTGATGTTGGCTCTTGGTATCTTTCTTCCTATGTGGGATATGGCTTCCGCCGTTAAAGGTTGATAGAAAAACAGACTCTAAACCGGTTTTTAAATCCGGTTTTTTTCGAGTCTGAATAAACTAAAAAATATTTAACTTTTTATCAAGACTTCCAAATATTATTTTTTACTTTTATTTTATTTTAAATAATATTTTTTTAAATAGTTTAATTTATAACTAACTTAAGTCATTTTTGTAAATATAAAAGTGTTAATTAAGGTTAAAATTAATATAATTTTACTTTAAGTAAATCAGATGCGTGAGCTGATTAAAATTTGAAACAGAGGTATTATGTCAAAAAAATATAGACGGATTAAAGAGTATCTGATCCAGTTTTTAAAAGAAGAGACTTTTAAAACGGGACTAAACGGAGGCGTAATGGGTTTAAGCGGCGGTATCGACTCTGCGGTAGTCGCCGTTTTAGCGAAAGAGGCGTTCGGGGATCGTCTGCTTTGCGTTTTAATGCCCTCTCATTACTCTAGTACCGGTAGCGTCGATGACGCCAAAGCTCTTTGTAAAAAGTTCGATATATATTATGTTATCGAGCCGATAGAAAATCTTATAAAATCTTATAGCGCGCTTGAAAATGCCGACGCTCTTCGTATAGGAAACTTTTCGGCAAGAATGCGCATGTCGATACTTTTTGATATATCCGCAAGGGAGAGAGCGCTGGTTCTGGGTACAAGCAATAAAAGCGAACTACTTTTAGGCTACGGAACCATATACGGAGATCTGGCTTCGGCTATAAATCCGATCGGAGATCTGTATAAAAGCGAGATATTCGAGTTTGCAAAATTTCTAGGCGTGAACAAGGAGATTATCCAAAAGCCGCCTTCGGCGGACTTGTGGGAAGGTCAGAGCGACGAAGAGGAGCTTGGCTATACTTACGAGGTTCTTGATCGCGCATTGAGAGAATTTGTAGAGAACAGACTCTCTCGCGACGAATTGATTGAAAAAGGGTTTGATATAGAGATGATAGATATGATCATAAAAAAAATTTATCAAAACCAGTTTAAAAGAAAGCCGCCCGTTATCGCGAAGCTCACATCCCGTACAATCGGTCATGATTTTTTATACCCAAGAGATATTAAACTTTAAGAAGGAGAAATTGTTATGAAAGAGATCCCGTTTTACCTGCCCTCGATTGATCAGAATGAAAAAAATCTGATACAAGAAGTGTTGTCGCTCAAAGGCGCGTCCAAAATAGAAGAACTTGAGGATTTGATGTGCGAATATATAGGCTGTAAATATGCCGTTTCTACTTCTAGCTGGAGTGCGGCGATGCATCTTAGCATGTTTGCTTTGGAGTTAAAAAGAGGAGACAAGATTATATGCTCGGTAAACGCTCATCCGGCCGTTCCCGAGGCGGTAAGGCATTTTGACGCGGAGCCGATTTTTGTCGATATACAAAGCGATAGTTTCAATATGGATCCGGCAAAACTCAAAGAGGCTCTTGAGAAGCACTATCACAAAAAGTTAAAAGCGGTAGTGGTTACTCATGTAGGCGGACAAAGCTGCGATCTTGACGCGATATATGAAATTGCAAACGAATATGGAATCAAAGTCGTCGAAGACGCGTCAACGGCTTTAGGAGCAAAATATAACGGAAAGATGATCGGGACTACCGGATCGAGTATTACGACATACGGATTTAGCTCAAAAATGAAAAACAGTATTGGCGGAGCGGGAATCATAGCGACAGATGATGAAAATATATACGAAAGAGCAAAACTTATAAGACATCATGCGATAGAGTCCAAAGAGTGGGATAAACATGGAAATATCGGTTATGTCTATGATGTTGTGGACATAGGCATAGGATATGAGTGCAGTGAATTGGACGCCGCGTTTTGTATAGGACAACTTCAAAAAGCCGATGAGCAGATTCAAAGACGAAAACATATCGCTTCCATTTACGATGAATGCCTAAGCGGTGTAGCTCATATCACGCTGCCAGCGAAGATTTATGATCATACATACAATCTTTATATAATAAAAGTAGATAAAAATAGAGACGATTTCGCAAGAGCGCTTAAAGATAAAGGTATATTTACCGGTTTGCATTTCGTACCGCTTCATCTTTTGACATATTATAAGCATAAGTATTCTTTGAGGGTGAATGATTTTCCGGCGGCGTTGACAAACTATCAGCAGATACTCTCACTTCCTTGTTATACCGGGCTAAGCGATGAAGAGGTGCGCTATATCTGTGATCAAATTAAAGATATATCGGCTAACAGAGGGTGAAGCATCGTATCTATTTTTGGGTTGAGAGGTATCTCTTTAACCCAAACGCATTGCAGAAATTTATCTCTTTTTTGCTTTATCCTCTCTCTTTGATATATTGCGCTTTCGTAACCGCAAAAAGAAGATTCGCAAAACCGAAAAATTTCGGTATTCCCGTAATTAGCGTGGGTAATCTCATCGTAGGCGGAAGCGGTAAGACGCCTTTTAGCATCGCTTTGGCAAAAGAGTTGAAAGATGTCGCCGTCGTGCTTAGAGGATACGGCAGGGATTCGGTCGGTCTTATTGTAGTTAGTCAAAAAGGCGTTATCATGTCCGATGTATCCAAATGCGGAGACGAAGCTATGCTTTTGGCGAAATCTCTTCCTCAATCAAGCATAATCGTAAGCGAAGATCGAGCTTTAGGGATTGAAAAAGCTAAAACTCTCGGTGCGAAAGTAGTGATTTTAGACGATGGATTTTCTCAGGTTGATATTGAAAAATTCGATATTCTTTTAAGACCATCTATGGTTTTTGAAAATGAATTTTGTCTGCCCGCGGGACCATTTAGAGAGCCGTCTTTTTATTATAAAAAAGCCGATCTCGTTGCGGTTGAAAATGTTGATTTTACAAGAGAGGTTAAGATAATAAACAAAACCGACAGAATGGTGCTTGTTACCGCCATTTCCAGACCTCAGAGGCTTGAAAAATTCGTACCTCAGTTTATAGAGAGGGTCTTTTTCCCGGATCACTATCGGTTCCAAGAAAGAGAGCTGGCGAAAATTGTCAGAGAACATAATGCCGATTCGGTTTTGACGACTCAAAAAGATGCGGTAAAGATGGAAAATTTTAGAGTAGATCTTTCTATTTTGGCTCTTGAAATCGATATCTCTTCTAATATTTTAGAGCGTGTAAAGGAATATATAGCAAATTTTGGTAAAATCTCCTAAAAATTTTAGGATTGATATGCCGACTCAAAAAAAAATCGATACGGTCAAAACTCTTATCGACGCATTTCCGTTTATACAACTGTTTCGCGATCAAATTATAGTCATAAAATACGGCGGTTCGGCTCAAAGCGATCCGTCGCTAAAAGAGAAATTCGCAAAAGATATAGCATTTTTATTTCTTTTGGGTATAAAGCCGGTTATAGTTCACGGAGGCGGCAAGAAGATAAATACGATTTTAGAAAAGCTTGATATAGAAACATCTTTTGAAGAGGGACAAAGAGTTACTACAAAAGAAAATATGGAAGTTGTCGAGATGGTTTTAAGCGGCAGTATAAATAAAGAGATAACTTCTTTATTAAATCATCATGGCGTAAAGGCTATCGGTATAAGCGGCAAAGACGCGAATTTTATAAAAGCTAAACCAAAAGACGCAAAAAAATTTGGATATACCGGTAGTATCATCGATATAGACGAAAAAATAATTTTAAATCTAATCAAAGAAAACTTTATACCGGTTATTGCGCCAATAGCTTCTTCGCAAAAGATATCCCAGCCCGGTTTCAATATAAACGCCGATCTTGCCGCCAGCAAAATAGCCGTAAGTATAGGAGCTAGAAAAGTGATATTTTTAACCGATACTCTCGGCGTTTTGGATAAAGACAAAAGACTTTTTTCCACTCTTTGTCTCGACGATGTGCAAAAGTTGAAAAATGATAAAACGATACAAGGCGGTATGATCCCAAAAGTTGACGCTTGTGTCGAAGCGATAGAGGGCGGCGTAAAAAAAGCGCACATAATAGACGGTAGAATAGAACATTCAATACTGCTTGAGCTTTTTACGAGTGAAGGAATAGGTACTGTTATAAAGGAGAGAAAGTGAATTTTATACCGACGAGAGGTTATGAGGAAAATTTTGCGAAAACGGTGCCTTTTTCCGAGGCTATTTTAAATCCCGGCGCAGATTTCGGGGGGTTGTATGTGCCGGAGTTTTTACCGAAAATCGAGGACTCTTTTTTAAGTAAAAATAGAGAACTTTGTTATGAAGATTTGGCGATAAACATTTTAAAACTTTTTGAGATAGATATAGACGAGGCTACCATGAAAGAAGCCGTATCTCTTTATAAAAAATTCGATAATCCAAAAGAGATAACTCCGGTTGTAAAAATCGAAAAAGATCTTTTTGTAAATGAACTCTATCATGGTCCTACAAGAGCTTTTAAGGATATGGCTCTTCAACCTTTTGGATATATATTATCGAATCTTGCGAAAAAGATCGGAAAAAAATATCTGATTCTTGCGGCAACCAGTGGAGATACCGGACCAGCAACGCTTGAAGCTTTTGCAAATAAAGAGAATATTTTAGTCGTTTGTCTTTATCCAAAAGGCGGAACAAGCGATGTGCAAAGACTTCAAATGGTTACAAAGAGCGAAAAAAACCTTAAAGTGATCGGAATCAAAGGAAATTTCGATGATGCGCAAAGCGCTTTGAAGCAGCTTCTTTCTTCAAAATCGTTTAAAGAGAGTCTTGAAAAAAATCATATATCTTTAAGCGCCGCGAATTCGGTAAATTTCGGTCGTATCATATTTCAGATAGTCTATCATATAAAATCGTATTTGACTCTTTTGGCGAAAAATGAGATAAAAGAGGGCGAAAAGATATATATTATCGTTCCAAGCGGGAACTTCGGAAACGCGCTTGGAGCATATTATGCCAAAAAGATGGGGTTGCCGATAGAAAAGATATTGATCGCCTCAAACTCCAACAATGTGTTATCCGAACTTATCAACGACGGCATATACGATATAAGGGACAAAAAGCTAATCCTTACCGATTCGCCCGCTATGGATATATTGAAATCTTCAAATATCGAGAGAGTTTTGTTTGATAAATTCGGGGCTAAAAGAACTAAAGAACTGATGGATGATTTAAATCAAGAAGGCGTTTATTCGCTGACGAAAGAGGAGTTAAAGATCTTAAGATATGATTTCGCGGCAATTGACAGCAGCGATGACGAGGGTCAAAAAATCATAAGAGAGTATGCGAAAAAAGGGTATGTTTTAGATCCTCATACGGCAACTTGTTTTAAGGCTTATGAGAGACTCAAAGAGAAAGATTTAAAGAGCGTCATTTGTTCGACGGCAGAGTGGACGAAGTTTGCGCCGACAATGCTAAAAGCTTTGAAAAATAGCGATGAAAAGAAAAACGATCTTCAGGCGCTTGAAGAGTTTTCAAAAGAGTTGGATATAGAAATCACCCCGAGTGTAAAAGCTCTTTTTGATAAAGAGATCATACATAAAGATGTCGTTGATAGAAACGATATAAAACCAAAAATCTTACAATTTATTCAATCTTAATACAAAGTTTCATATGCCGTTATCTAAATTAAACCAGGAGCAGTATGCCGCCGCAACCGCTCCTTATGGAAATAATCTCATCATCGCTTCGGCGGGAACCGGAAAAACTTCGACCATAGTCGCTAGAATCGGCTTTCTTTTAAGTAAAGGCGTAAAGCCCGAAGATCTTCTCTTGCTAACATTTACAAATAAAGCTTCGGCGGAGATGGTTGAGAGAGTAGGACGATATTTTGACGAAAAAGTGGCTAAAAAGATTCAAGCGGGTACTTTTCATGCCATAAGCTATAAAATTTTAAAAGCAAGCGGTAAAAAGATAATTTTAAAGCAGCCAAAAGAGCTTAAAATGGTATTAAAAAGTATTCATGAAAAAAGAAATTTTTCATATTTTGATTCAAAAGTTATGCCCTATAGCGCAGGTCATCTTTATGATATGCACTCTCTTTACCAAAACATGGTTTCATCCGAGGGTTTTGGCGAGTGGATGAGCAAACAAAATCCCGATCACGCGATTTACTCTGAAATATATGAAGATATATATGAAGAGTTTAAAGAATTAAAGAGGCGTTTTGGATATGTTGACTTTAACGATCTTTTGATAGATTTTAAAAAATATCTTGATGAAGAGGGCGTGAAATTTCAGGAAATTTTAGTAGATGAGTATCAAGATACAAATCAACTGCAAGGATCTCTTATAGACGGATTTGATAGAGAGTCGCTTTTTTGCGTGGGAGATTATGATCAAAGCATTTACGGTTTTAACGGCGCGGATATAAATATAATCGGAACTTTTAGTCAAAGATTTGAAAATGCGAAAGTTTTTTCGCTCAATAAAAACTATCGCTCCTCTTCTCATATACTTTCACTTGCAAACAAAGTTATAGAAAAAAACCCCAGAATTTATCCCAAGAAACTCGAAGTTACGAGAACAGGAGATTTTCCTTCTCCAAAATTGATGATTTTTGACGAGCTTTTCGATCAATATAGCGCTATTGCTCAAAAGATAAAAAACTCGAAAACTCTTCATGAAGATATAGCCGTTATCTTTAGAAACAATGCCAGCGCCGACGGCATAGAGGCGCACTTGAGAGAACTTGGAATAAATTCCAAAAGAAAAGGCGGAACGAGTTTTTTTGATTCTAAAGAGGTCAAAGCGATGCTCGATATGTTTACGATTCTTATAAATCCTAGAGATTTGATGAGCTTTGTTCATATATTTGAATATGCCAAAGGAGTAGGAGGAGTATTTGCAAAGGATATATTTGACGCTCTTTATAAAGTCGGAGACGGAGATATACTAAAGGGCATCATGAATCCCAAGGAGAAGAAAAATCCGTTTAAAAGAGGAATCGTAAATCATCAGTTAGGACTTTTTGATGAGATTATAGAAGAAGAGAGCGCAGCTAGATTTAAAAAAATGGGTTTCGAAGAGAAATTTTTGAAAAATCCGATTTTAAAACATTCAAAAATAAATAAAGATCTTGCATCTTATCTTCATGCATTTTATTTATATATAAACTCTACCGTTTTTTTGGAATCTCCTTCTCAAATAGTAAGAAATATCAAGGATTCACAACTTTTTGAATTGATTTCCGACAGGCTCGCTACTAAAAGAGCGCAGTTAAAAGACGGTACGATCGATGAAGAGATGAAAAAAGAAGCTCTTATAAATATAAAACGAAAAGCTTTACTTCTGTTGGATTTAACTAAACCCTACAAAGATAAATATAGATTTATCAACGCTTTGACTCTAGGAGGGGGCGAGCTTAGCGAAGGAGAGGGGGTAAATCTTTTAAGTATTCATGCCAGCAAAGGGCTTGAATTTAAAGAAGTATATATTGTGGATCTTATGGACGGACGATTTCCAAATAGAAAGCTTATGAGTAAAAACGCGGGAGAGATAGATGAAGAGAGGCGTCTTTTTTATGTAGCCGTAACCCGTGCAAAAGATATACTTTATCTCTCATATGCAAAATACGACCGCATAAAAAAGATTGAGTACATCCACTCCCCGTTTCTTGTAGAAGCCGCGATGATAAAAGAAGAAAACTTAAATATCGCGACATCTGCGAACTAAAAAATATTTATAAAGCTTTTGGCGACTACTTTTTATCTTTAAACATTTTTGTAATTCTTTGGGGTTGTTTTTCACCTTCTATGATAAAGCGAAGGGCGTTAAGGCGTATGAAACCTTCAGCGTCTTTTTGGTTATATACTTCATCTTCTTCGAAGGTAGAGTGCTCTTCGGAATAGAGTGAGTTTGGCGAGCTTCTACCCACAACCATGACATTTCCTTTGTAAAGTTTCAGTCTCACTTCGCCGTTTACATTCTCTTGAGTTTTGTCTATCGCCGCTTGCAGCATCTCTCTTTCGGCAGACCACCAATAACCGTTATAGATAAGTTTCGCGTAGCGGGGCATAAGCTCGTCTTTTAGATGCGCCTCTTCTTTATCAAGAGTGATCGATTCGATGGCTCGGTGAGCTTTTAACATAATCGTTCCGCCCGGCGTTTCATAACAGCCTCTAGCTTTCATCCCGACATATCGGTTTTCTACGATATCGATTCTTCCTATGCCGTGTCTATTTCCGTAGGAGTTTAAAGTTTCAAGTATCGTTGCCGGACTCATCTCTTTTTCGTCTATGGCGACGGGATCGCCGTTTTTATAGCTTATGGTGATATATTGGGGAGTATCGGGGGCGTTTTGGGGAGAGGTTGTCCAAAGCCACATATCTTCTTCGGGTTCTTTTGAGGGATCTTCGAGAATTTGTCCCTCATACGAAATATGAAGAAGGTTCGCATCCATCGAGTAAGGGGAAGATTTGCCTTTTTTTTCTATCTTTATGCCATGCTCTTTTGCGTAAGAGAGTAATTTTTCTCTGGAGTTTAAATCCCACTCTCTCCAAGGAGCTATAACCGAAATATGCGGATCGAGAGCCAGATATCCAAGTTCGAAACGCACTTGATCGTTTCCTTTTCCGGTAGCGCCGTGGCTTACGGCGTCCGCGTTTGTTTTATGGGCGATCTCTATCTGTTTTTTAGCTATAAGCGGTCTTGCTATAGAAGTTCCAAGCAGGTATTCGCCCTCATAAATCGCATTTGCTCGGAACATCGGAAATACAAAGTCTTTTACAAACTCTTCTTTTAAATCGAGTATAAAGATATTTTCGGGCTTTATACCGAGACCAAGCGCTTTTTGGCGCGCGGGCTCTACCTCTTCGCCCTGTCCCAAATCGGCGGTGAAAGTAACTACTTCGCAATCGTATTCATCTTGGAGCCATTTAAGGATAATGCTTGTGTCCAACCCTCCGCTGTATGCGAGAACGGCTTTTTTGATATTTTTTTTCATATAAGGTTTCCTTTGACTTTTTAGAAGAAATTATACATATTTTCACTAAAATGAATGCCAAAAAACAAAATGAGGCCAAAATGCGTGTCGATAAATTTATAAATAGTGTCAATATTACCAAAAGGCGCACGATTGCGGAGGATATGTGTAAATCAAAAGTCGTATTTGTAAACCAAAAGGTTGCAAAACCCGCAAAAGAAGTAAAAGTGGGAGATATCATAGAGATAAAGTATCTTGAAAAAAGTGTCAAATATGAAGTTTTACAGATTCCGACAACAAAATCGATACCAAAAAGTAAAAAAGCCGAATATGTAAAGGAGTTGTGATGTTAAAAGAGGCAAAAGAGAAATTTGAAACGATGTTTGCGGGAAAAATGCCCATAGAAGATGCAAAAGAGTATCTTGAAGAACTGTATGAAAGAGGAGAGAGGGCCGAGGAGATCGCGAGCGCCGTAGATGTCATGAGAAAACACTCTATAAAGCTTGATATAGACGAGACTCTTAAAGAAAAGCTTATAGATATAGTCGGAACGGGGGGAGATAAAAGCGGAAGTTTTAATATATCTTCAACGGTTGCCCTTCTTCTTTCGTCTATGGGTTCGTTTGTCGCAAAACACGGCAACAGAGCGATCACAAGCAATTCCGGGTCGGCCGATATGCTTGAGGCTTTGGGGATAAATCTAAACCTTTCGCCTTCAAAACAGGTAAAGATGCTCGAAGAGACCGGTTTTACTTTTATGTTCGCTATAAACCATCATCCGGCTATGAAACATATTATGCCGATTCGAAGATCGCTTTCTCATAGAACGATTTTTAATATTTTAGGACCTCTTACAAATCCTGCCGGATGCAAGAAATACCTTATCGGAGTTTTCAGCGATTCGTTTTTATCTAAAATCGTGACCGCTCTTGGGATGCTGGATACAAAAAGCGCTATCGCCGTAAGCAGTCGCGACGGTATGGACGAGATAAGTATCAGCGATATTACATACGCTGTCGAGCTTGAAGGCGATAAAAAGAGAGATTTTGTCATCGATCCACAACTATACGGTTTCAAGTTTGCCTCAAGCGAGAGTATTAGAGGCGGCGACGCAAACGAAAACGCAAAGATTACGATGAGTATTTTTGATGGAGAAAAGAGTCCAAAAAGGGATATAGTGCTTTTAAATGCCGCGGTGGCCTTTAAGGTAGATGGAAAAGCTAGAGATATAAAAGAGGGTATCGAGATGGCGAAAGAGGCGATAGATTCAAAGATCGCAAAAAAACATCTTAAAACTATTATAGATACTTCCAATTCTTTGTAAATTATGATAAAATCTATAATTGAAATAACAGATGTAGTCTTGAAAATTAAGAAACTTCTACCAAGCGGAGGAATAATCCTTTTAAAAGGGGATCTTGCAAGCGGTAAGACTACTCTTGTAAAAGCTTTTGTAAAAGAGCTGAATTTAAAAGAGGATGTAACTTCTCCGACATTTTCGATCTTGAATATTTACGATGAGAGAGTTTTTCATTATGATATATATAATGAAGGAGTTTCCAAATTTATACAAAACGGTCTTTTGGAAAATCTTGAAAAAGAGGGGTACCATTTTATCGAATGGGCGGATAAAAAGCTAGAAGAGATTTTAGATAGCTATGGATTTAAATTTATTACTATAAATATAACTCCCATAGGAGAAAAAAGAGAGTATAGGATAGTTTCATGAGCCACACTTTAAGAGCGGAACATTTAAGCAAAACGATAAAAAAACACCCCATCATAAAAGATTTCTCTCTTGAAGTTAAAAGCGGTGAAGTGGTCGGACTACTTGGTCCAAACGGCGCCGGAAAGACGACTACATTTTACATGATTTGCGGGCTTATAGCGCCCACCGACGGAGCCGTATATATCAACGATAAAGATGTAACAAAATCTCCTCTTCATGTACGGGCGAAGATGGGGGTCGGTTATCTGCCTCAAGAATCCAGCATTTTTAAAGAACTAAGCGTGGAAGAAAATCTTTTATTGGCGGCTGAAGTCGCAACCGTCGATAAATATGAAAGACGCAGAAGAGTTGACAAACTTCTTGAAATTTTCAATATACAGCAGATAAGAGATCGCGCGGGCATATCTTTAAGCGGGGGTGAGAGAAGAAGGTGCGAGATTGCGAGATCTTTGGCGATTGAGCCGAGTTTTCTACTTTTAGACGAACCGTTTGCGGGCGTTGATCCTTTGGCGGTAAACGATATACAAGGAATCGT
>JALWKJ010000028.1 GCA_027081495.1 Campylobacterales bacterium
CAGTAGTAGAGTCAGGAATAGAGTATTTTCATGGTCTTGTAGATATGATAAAAGAGAGATTATATAAATTTTCAGGTTCAGGCATAGGTAGTGCTATCACAGGTTTCTTTGTTGGATTAAAAATAGGATAATAGAAAGGTTAAAAATGTATCACAAAAAAACTCTACTAACAATAGCACTATTAGTTGGCTGTAGAACAAAAGTTTTCAAAAAAAACGAACTTATGAATATAAAAAGTGCAAACAAAACTCATCTATTGGAGAAATTGGTAAATGAATATCAATCATTAATACCAATTGATAAATAAAACTAATATAATATAACTTAAAATTCAAGTAGATATAGAAGCTAAAGTTTTTATAAAAAAATATGATCTTATATTCATAAAATTTACAAATCCTTCTCTTTATACCGCGATGTTTGCGGTAAAATATAATAAAGAGATATTAAAACTATGCTCCTTGATCAATCAAAACGAAGATATAAGATACGCAAAACCAAACTGGAAAAGAAAGCGGCTTTTAAAATAATCGACGGTATTTATCGTTGATTATATCTAGCGTATTTGGATTTTAAAAACTCCTTTTTATCTAAAAAGCCGTCTTTGTTTTTGTCATATTTTTGAAAAGATTCAAATTCATAAACCATGCCGCTTTCATCGCGATCTATAAATCCGTCTTTGTTGAAATCGTATTTTTTAAATACCGAGCTTTTTATGTTGCAATCCGCGTAAAACGCTTCGTTTTTACTAAGAATTCCGTCATTGTCGCTATCGCATAGATACATAGCCATAGGCAGTTTTTTTTCGGGGGATGCTTGCTGAAATTTTTTGCTTTTCAACTTTTTTTGTAAAATCTTTTGAGGATCTCTTTTTACGCTCATCTCATCGAAGCTCAATAACTCGTCATGATCTTTGTCGAGTTCATCGAAGCTGTCCGAATCATATCCGCAGATTCTCGATGTCGCTTCTCTCAATGTCAACTGTTCATCTTTGTCTTTATCGCAGATTTCGAATCTTTTGACTATATATTTGGCTCTTATCTTCTCTTCTCTCTCTTTTAGTTTTTGTCGCATCTGTTTTGTGATTTTCGATCTTTGCGAAATAGATAGACGAATATTTTCCAAAGCCTCATTTTTATCCAAAAAACCGTCTTGATTTAGATCCATCGTATCAAGAACTATTGCGGGCAGACGACACTCTTTGTCGATCTGTTTTTCATTTTTGCCTATTTCAAATGCGGCTTCTTCTTTTGAAATTTTACCGTCTTTGTTTTGGTCGCATCTTTTAAAGATCTTTCGTATTTCGATTTTTAAGCGTTTAGTGTCCGATTCTACTTTATAATCATGGATCTCTTTAAAAGAGATTCTGTCGTTTTTATTTATGTCAAATTGTAAAAAAAGCGAATTTTCGTTTTTTTGTTTTTGGTTTGAATCGTCTAATGCAAACAGCGTTGAAATCAAAAATAAAGGTAATAAAACAATATATCTCATTTTTATATCTCCAAAAATGAATTTAAGAGGATTTTATCATAGAAGAATTAATGAAAAATCAATTATCACCGCATCAAAATTTAAGAATATTTGTTGGTGCGGTGATAAGCG
>JALWKJ010000029.1 GCA_027081495.1 Campylobacterales bacterium
GCTCATTTTCGTTAATATATGCATTCGTTTTCTATTCCAGGTGTTAAAATCCCCGCTTAAAATAATCGGATCTTTATGCGAAGAGATAGCTTTTTCTATTTGAGAGATTTGAGAGATAAATTTTTTGATTTTTACAAAATTGATCATATGGACATTTATAACTTTTAAATACCTTTCGTTATTTAAAGGGTACATAGTCTCAAGCGCGATTTTAGGCGTTTTGATTATTGGTTCAACCTCTTTTGTGGTATAAAAATTAAAATCTAAAATAGCGCTTTTCGAGGCGTTTATCAAACCGTAATGATTTTTTTTCCAAACGATATTCGGGAAAAAACCGTATCCGTACTCTTCATGTTTATCCAAAATACTTTTTTTATTCATCTTTTGATACTCTTGAAAAAGTATGATTGCGGGATCATAGTTTTTTAAGATAAAAGAAAAATCTTCCAACCATGCGAACGAATGGTTGTTTTTATGAACATTCCAATTTAATAAAACTATCTTTTTTTGCAGTTGTCCTACGATTTTAGGAGCTTTTAGAGTAAGATTTACGGATTTTTTTTCTATATGCCAGGGTAGAAGTTTACGGTACATAATCTTTTCCTAAATTGCCGGTGAGAGCATCTTGAATGTATTTTCAAAAAGTATGCGAACCGTCCCGGCGGGCTCAAGTCCCCTCGTACACTCTAAAAATAGTTTTTGCATCCAGACCCGTAAAAATTCAATCTCTTTTTTACTATAAAAAAAACATATTGTCTCATAGTTGTAAAAAAAACTTCTTTCATCGAAATTTGCCGACCCCATAACGCAAAACCGTTCATCGACAAGTATCGCTTTTGCATGAAGCATATTGTTTCTAAAAAAAAGAACCTCGATCTCTTCTTCTTGCATTTGTCTTAAAAAACCGTTTCTAGCTATATCGATAATCATGTGATCCGAAGTATCAGGAACCGTTATTTTTATCTCTACACCCCGATGTTTTGCCACGATAAGCGCATCCAATATACTCTGATCGGGCGCAAAATAGGGAGTAACTATCCATATTCGTTCTTTTGCGACAAAAAGAGCATACAACAACGCTTCGTAAAACGCGTCATTTTCTATATCGGGTCCCGAAGGCACTACCTGAATAAACGAATCCTTTTCGGTATCAAAAGATTTGGGTTTTAAAGCTATAGTCTCTTTTGTCGTATATTCCCAGTCAAAAGCGAATATTTCCAAATAATGACTTGCCGCTTCACCTTCGATTATAAAAGAGAGATCTACCCATAATTTATCATGAAGCGTCGGCGACATATACTCTTTTGCTATATTCATGCCCCCGCTTATAACGATCTTTTTATCGACAATGATACTTTTTCTGTGATTTCTCAAATTGATCTTAAAATCGATAGGATTTTGAATAAACGAATTAAAAAAACTATACTCTCCTCCCGAACTTCTTAACTGCTTTAAAATTTCCGGAAAAAATTCAAGTTTCATAGAACCGAGAGAGTCTATAAGAAGTTTTACCTCTATACCGTTTTTTGCTTTTTGACAAAGCTTTCTTATGATGGATTTCGTAACTTCATCATTACCGAATATATATGTCGATATATAAATACTCTCTTTAGCGCTATCAAAAAGATCCATCATAAGAGAGTAGGCTTCTACACCGTTTTTGCATATATGGACACGATTTTTAGAAGTCGGGGGAGGAATTTTTTGAGAAGTTAAAAAGTTTGAAATTTTACAATCTAAATTGTCTTTTTTCTTATGCGCCGTTAATTTTAGTCTTCCTTTTCTAAGAAGCGATTTTTCGATCTTTCTTCCGCTAAAAATCACATAAAGAGGTATTCCGATGTACGGTATGGTAAAAATCACTAACAACCATGCTATCATGCTTCTTGGCTTTCTTTTGGACGAAAGCATATGGGCGATCGCTCCAAAAGCTAAAACGATGGCTATGACGGTAAGTAATTGTAATTTAAAAAGTTCGCCGATAAATGTTTCAAACATAAAGAACATGATAACACTTTATAGCGGTTTAAGTCAACTTTTTAGATAATTATTATTGAGTTCTCTATTATACTATTAAACGGGGAGAAAAAAATGAACAAAACCATAATTACGATCTTGGTATCGACGCTTATCGCGAATTCGACTTTAAGCGCAAACGAAGAATTGACTCAAATAAAACAAGAGGGTATAAAATATATAAAAATGCTTGGAGGCGCTTTAAAAAAAGAGATTAAAAAGAATTTAAAAAGTGATCCTTCAGGCGCTTTGGCGATGGGCGCTTGTTCCTCAAAAGCCGGTGAAATCACCGAAAATGTAAACAAGAATCTTCCTTCATACGCAAAAGTCAGAAGAAGCGCTTTAAAATATAGAAACGAAGCCAACAAACCGGATACTCTCGATAAAAAAGTTATGCGCGAATACGAGGCTTCAATCAAAGCCGACACATTTCTTCCAAGCGATATAAAAATAGTCAAAAAAGGCGATACATACAGAGTTTATAAGCCGCTTATAGTAAAAAGACTATGCCTAAAATGTCATGGAGAACATATATCAAAAGATATCAGAGCGGTTATAAAAAATGTCTATCCCAACGACAAAGCGACAGGATTTAAAGAGGGAGATTTTAGAGGGGTCATAGTAGCCGAAATTAAAAAATAACAGAGAGAAGAACTCTCTGTTTTAATAATCTGTTTTTAATATAGCTCCATTGGCGGCATTTGTTACAAGTTGCCTATATTGCTTAAGCCAAGAGCTTTTTATCTCTTTTATATAAGGTGAAAATTTAGCTCTTCTTTTTTCTATCTCTTCGTCGCTTAATCTAACATTTAACAGATAGTTATCAACATCTATATCTATGATATCTCCATCCTCAAGTAACGCTATGACTCCTCCCTCCGCGGCTTCGGGACTTACATGACCTATGCTCGCGCCTCTTGTAGCGCCGGAGAATCTACCGTCTGTTATGAGAGCGACTTTATCGCCAAGCCCCATACCAGCTATGAGAGAAGTCGGAGAGAGCATTTCCTGCATACCCGGCCCTCCGCGAGGTCCTTCATACCTTATAACTACGACATCTCCTTCTTTCACTCTCCCCGAGGTAATTCCCTCAATGGCTTTTTGCTGAGAATCAAAACAGACCGCTTTACCGCTAAAAACTCTCATCCGGGGATCGATTCCGGCTGTTTTTACAACCGCTCCCTCTTTTGCCAAGTTCCCGTACAATATCGCAAGTCCGCCTACTTGAGAGTAAGGATTATCTATGGTATGGATGATATTCGTATCCGTTATTTCACTTGAAGCTATTCTCTCCCCTATACTTTCGCCCTCTACAGTAAGGTTGTCGAGAAAAAGAATATTGTTTCCTCTTTTCGTAATCTCGTTCATCACCGCGCTTACTCCTCCCGCGTTGTGAATATCTTCCATATGAACCGTCGTTAAAGAGGGAGATATTTTTGCGATGTGAGATACCTTTTTACTCATGCTATTTATATCTTTTAAGTTAAAATCAACTCCCGCTTCTTTTGCGATAGCAAGCATATGCAAAACAGTATTTGAGCTTCCTCCCATCGCCATATCTACCGCAAAAGCGTTATTTACCGCTTTTTCATTAAGGATATTTTTGATTTTATATTTTTCGCTAAGATTTTCATCTTTTGCTATTTCGCAGATTCTTCTCGCCGCTTTTTTAAGAAGTTCTTCTCGCTGAGGCGTTAATGCCAAAATAGTTCCGTTTCCTTTAAGCGCTATACCCATCGCTTCCATCAGCGTATTCATACTGTTTGCCGTAAACATACCTGAACACGAACCGCCGCTTGGACACGCCGCACACTCGATCTCGGTTAGTCTTTTTTCATCTATCTCTCCGGCTTCAAACTCTCCTACCGCCTCAAAAGCGGTTGCAAGATCGATCGAAGTACCGTCGCTTAATCTTCCCGCTTTCATAGGACCTCCGCTTACAAAAACCGTCGGAACATCTACTCTCAAAGCCCCCATAATCATGCCGGGAGTAATCTTATCGCAATTTGGAATGCAGATCATAGCGTCTAACTTATGAGCATTCATAACGGTTTCTATAGAATTTGCGATAATCTCGCGGCTGGGAAGAGAATAGAGCATACCGTCATGTCCCATCGCTATACCGTCATCGACGCCGATCGTATTAAATTCAAAAGGAACACACCCGCACTTTCTAATCTCTTCTTTGATAATTTGAGAATATTTATTTAGAAAAAAATGACCCGGTATAATCTCTATAAACGAATTCGCAACACCTATAAACGGCTTATCAAAATCTTCATCCCTCAACCCCGTCGCTCGAAGCAGACTCCTATGAGGGGCTCTTGCATAACCTTTTTTTACCTGATCACTTCTCATAAAAACAACCCTTTTATAAATTTGCGCCTATTATACCAAAGAGTTGTAAAATATTTTCATCATCTTTTGTTGACGATTTTGGATAAAAATCCACTCACTTTTTCTTTACCGTTGATTACATAATATAACTCATAATAATTATTTAATATATACGCCAGATCGACTTCACTCTTTTTACTGCATACTATAAGCATTTCGTCTCCAATACGCAATAAAAAATCATCGTCGGGAAGCATAAACAGTTTTTCGCCTCTTCTGATAAGCAAAAATAGCACGGAATTGTCTTTTGTATAATCTTTGCGCGATCTTTTTAAAACTTTCAGAGGAATTTCTTTTGATTTCTTTAACTCGTCGTAAAGAGCGTAAGCCTGTTCTTTCGTTATCGACATTTCGCACATATGGGGTTTTCGTCCTAGTTTGCTTACAATCCTATCAACAATCTCTTTTCCCCACTTTTCATCTCTTTTTCCTAGTTGTTTTATAAATAGATTCGCAAGAGGCATTGCGAGATAATTATAGGTTTTATTTGTGATAATCTCTTCAAGAACATAATTTCTGTCAATCTTTGCGGCCTTAAATACGCTTAATTCCGCAAGTGAATTTTCTCTCGCAATCGTATAAATATTTTTGTTATGTTTTCTTGCAAGCATAATGACGGCCAGATTTACCATATCGTCTCTAGTTCCGGCTATTATAACCGTCGCTTCATCTATACCCGCTTTTACGAGACTCTCTTCAAGCGCAATTTCGCTAAATATCTTCTCGGTTTTCTTTTGAGTTAAAAACATATCGGAAGCATCTACAAATATATACTCCACTCCCGCTTTTTTGAGTCCTTCCTCAAGCGCTATGCCCATACGACCGTAACCGTAAATGACATATTTCCCCCGTGGAATTTTTTCATTTTTGTTTATTCTTAAAGGATGACCGTGCACCCACATCTCAAGCATCCAAAGATGCGGTGCGGTAAGAGCGAAATAGAGTCTATTCGATATGACTTTAAAAGGATTTTCAATATGTTCTATACCGATATTGTAAAGATATTCGCTATTTTGAAGAGTATTCGAGCGTACTATCAAAGAGACATTCGGATTTAAATGTTTGCACATCATGGCAATTTTGGTATTTTTATACTCGTTTTCAAACAGCGT
The DNA here is from genome assembly GCA_027081495.1 of Campylobacterales bacterium. GTDB lineage: Bacteria > Campylobacterota > Campylobacteria > Campylobacterales > QNZT01 > QNZT01. The sequence continues at coordinate 5,526 of JALWKJ010000029.1, forward strand.
TACCACGCTTTTACACATAGGGGATCTAACTCCCGCCATTTCAAGGATAGAAACATCGAGTAAATCGCCGTGAAATGCCGGAATTTTTGGATGATAATTTTCAAGATCTAAAGCCTCTATCTTTGATTCGCTTTTATCTATAACAACCATTCTTCTAGGAATTTTGCTTAATCTTTGGATAAGATTTTTAGTAACATTGTTATAACCGAAAACAAGTATAAACGGTTCTTGAAGATTTTGAACTTCCCTTATAAACCTTGATCTTTCAATCTCCTCCGCCAGTACTTTATCTTGAATCAAAGCCACAACCGTACCGATACCGTAAAACCATCCGATAACGGTAAGATAAATCGAAAAAGAAACCCAAAGTTTTTGGGGATAAGTAAAAGCGTACGGCGACTCTCCAAAACCTATCGTAGATGCCATATAACTTACAAAATAAAACGCGTCGAAAAAATTAAGATGATAAACATTCCCTTTATCATCGACTCCGGGCATAATCATCATGCCCAAAATCGATATGGCGAAAGTAACGATAATTATAATCAGCGGTATGCGAAGTCTGCGGATGATAATCCAGCTTGCGTTACTTTCCATGTAACTATCTTTTTGACTTTAAAGTATCTCCTACAAATATCACGACAGAGGTAATATTTGCCAAAAGCGCTCCACCCGAGAGTGAAATGATCGCCGAAGACGATTCTATACCGAGTCCTCCTAAGCCGTAAAGCGCTATAGCCCAAACCGAAGCGGATGCTATAAGTTGAATATCGGCTACAAGACTTGTCGCCAAGAGCACCGAACCCACCTGTGTTTTATCCCCAAATTTCAAAATCGTAGCTATCAAATTTACCACTATCGCCGCAAAAAGCTCATATTTGCTATGCTCGGCCAAAACTTCCGGATTTCCATAAAAAAAACCAAAATTCAAAGTCATAGCCAATATAAAGAAAAATCCCGATATAACTTTATGAAAATTCATCACCGCTCCTATAATTTATCACCGCACCGTCATGATACTCTAAAGAAAATAACGAAACATTAAGGTTTTATAACTAATTATAATTTCTTTAATAAGACAAAAACTATAAAAACTGAAACTATTTTTAGTCTAACAACTTAATAAAACTTTTTCATTAAATCGTTCGACAAATATTATTATAAGTAAGTTTTTATTATACTTTAAAAATATAATTTACTTATTTTAAGAGGTAGTACAATGTTTTTTTCTTTTATCAAGTCAAAATCAACTAATTTTATTTTACCGATTACGGCGCTTTTTGGACTGCTAGTTTTCCTTCCACAGCTTGAAGCTAGAGGTATGAGTATTTTTAACGGAAATCCAACCGCAGAGAAATGCCGTCTTTGTCACGGCGACGATAACAAACAACCTCATCCGCTTTTACAAGAAGTAAATGCGGATAAACATCACGGCAGAATAGGAGAACCGATTAGAGGTTTAGGGAGAGGTATGTATGACACCATAGCTCCGGGAGACACTTCAAGCGGCGTATATGAATGCTTCACTTGCCATAGCTACGACTATGAAAATAGTCAGATCGTACTTGAAACGGATTGTCTCGCCTGCCATCCGGCATATAGCGTTACCGGACGACCGATGAGGGGCGGAAATGTCCATCATACCACCGACGCGTTTAGAAGCAGACAGTGTAGAATGTGCCATGGTTTTATTCAAAGAAATTATGATTCCGATACGACCGGCGATACTTGGGGAAGAGGCGGTCGTGGAGGAATGGGAGGCGGTCGCGGAGGAATGGGAGGAAGGTGGTAAATATGTAATAGTCACAATATAATCTGACACAATTCAAGAAAATAAAGCTACAATTTCTCCTGGACAAGAAGTTCAGGAGAGACAATGAATCTGCATACACAAGAGAAAATCATCAAAAACAAATTAGGT
>JALWKJ010000030.1 GCA_027081495.1 Campylobacterales bacterium
TAATAATGTTTATGATCTTTATATCTATAAATGAGAGACGCGACATGAGGTTCGGTATAAAGAGAGTTTAATCTCAAGGCGGCCTCTTTTTTTATCCGAAAATCTTTGAATTTTTCATTTTTAAATTTCTTTTTTATCTTTAGCCATATAAACGGGTCGGTTATATCAAACGGAGCGTTTTTTTGTTTCGGATCTATCGATACGAAGATGTTTTTCGGCGTTAGGGATAGTTTTTCGTAAGCAAAGAGCGTATAAAAGTTGATCTCTTTGCTTTCTAAAAGAAGTCTTTTTAGCATATCTTTTTCTCTGTTTATAAGATATAGCCAAAAAAGAGCTCTATCTTTGCCATATCTCAAAAAGGATTTTTTATATGAGAGTTTTAGATACCATTTTGCTATATCGGCTCTATTTTGTTTTAAGGCGTTAAGCGCTAGTAAAAAATTCGAATCGGCGTTTAGTTTTGAGCTATCGATTTTTAGTATCGATTTTTGCAAAGCTTTTAAATCTCGGTTTCGTACTATCTTGTTTACGGCGGTATTGAATCCTTTTTTTTCAATAAGTTCAAGCAGCATATTGTCGGATAGAGGGAAATCAAAATACTTTTTTTGGAATTTTTTTCCGATTTGATTGAAAATAGTCAAAAAATCATCGCTTTTGAGATTTTTGAACTCTCTTTTTGCCAACAGCTTGTAAAAATATGCGTTTTTAGGATATTTGTACTCTATCGTATCGGCTATATTTTTTAGAGTTTGGGGATCGAGTGTAGAGGCTTTATAAAGACTGAGACCTATTTTTACGCAATCCGCATCTTTGCCTAAAAATTCAGAGGCTTTTAGTTTTTTGCAATACGCCACTCTTTTAAATGAAAAATCGTCAATTTTGTCGGCAAATTTGTAAAAGAGTTTCCCGTTTAAATTTTTTACTTGGCAAAGCAGCGTTTTCGCCTCTTTTGATGAGATATTTTGATCAAGATATCGGCTGATATAAAAATCTTTGGCGAGACTTCTGGGCTTGTTCTCAAAGAAATCGTAATCTATTTCATTTGCATCGACCGTTTGGAAAAAAAGAGCAAATAAAAAGAGTATTTTATACATAACTCTTTAAGCTCTTTTTCTCTTTTTACGATAGGCTTGCCGCAAAGTTAAAGAGCACTTTTACCAAAAAAAGATCCAAAAATTGAAGCGCCAATATGATAATGATAGGACTTAAATCTATCCCCCCGATCGTTGTCGGTATGTATCTTCGAACAAATGCGTATGCGGGTTCGGTCAGTCTTCTTAAAATCTGTACGATAGGATTACTGGGATCGGGATTTACCCAGGTTAAAAGTGCGGATATGATGACTACCCATATATAGATCGTTATGACCATCGAGAGTATTTGGGCAATCGCCTGAATCAATGTTGCTAAAATCATTTTATAATTTCTCCTAAATAATTTTTGATATGAGGATATATTTCACTTAAATTCGGTCCATCCGACTCGCCTGTAAATAAAATCCTCAAAGGCTTGAAAAGTTTTTTTCCTTTAAGGGAGCTTTTTTCGCTTAGATATGTTTTATAATCATTAAAATCTTTAAAAAATGGTGCAT
>JALWKJ010000031.1 GCA_027081495.1 Campylobacterales bacterium
GTATATGAGATCGACAGCTTGTGAACTTTGTCCGACTTGCGTATCGAGTAAAAAGTGTTTTCCCAGTTTTCTCTCGGCTATGACACTACTCTCTTGAGACTTGTTTTGATAATAGATAATCGTTTTTTTATTTATCTTTTTACCGGCTTTGATATTTACGCCCCCGCCCTCCTCTCTTGTTAGATCGAGTCTATCGAGTTTTAACTCTCTTGCAAGATCTTTTGCCAAAGCCCTTCCAAATATTTTCTCGGCGGCGTTTGCCGCGCTGCTTTGCGCTCCGTCGCTTTCACTAACCGCAAAACCGAAAAGCAGATATGAAAAGATATCTTTTTTACTCATCATGGGTTTTGATTTAAAGAGCAGTTTCGGCTTTCTTTTATCTCCTAAAATATCTATAAATATCAAAATATCATCTATATCATACTCTACATGAAGATCTAAAAGCGGATTTATCTCTTTTAATCCCCTAAAAGCTATCGCTCCCTCTTTGAGTTTAAATCTCTTATCCCCAAAGTCATACTCGCCGTCAAGTATGTTTATTTTACCGAGTATTTTTACGCTTTGAGCGAAATCCTTTCTAACTTCGATATCGGGTTTTAAGATAATAGTTCCCGCCTCCATCTTATACTCGATCTCGTCTTCGCTTTTTATATGAAGATCCAAAAAGGTGTTTTGCACAAACGAGTCGTCGGCAAGTCGTTTTTTCTTTTTCGATTTGTCTATAATGATAATATCAGGATCTTTTGATACATCAAGAACCCTCGACTCATACACGAATTCACTCTCTTTTAATTTTATATCCCCCGAAACCGCCAATTGCTTGTTGCTTTGAAACATTTGAATATCGGCGCTCAGTTTCGTTTTGCCGTATCCTTTCGCTCCCAGGTAGAGATTTTTACATTTGAGATCTCCGATAATCAGATCGCCTCTTTTACTCCCTTTGAAGCTAAAAAAGTTTTCAAACTCTATGTCGGCGTCGGCGTTATCGGCTTTGAGGGTAAAGACCGCGGGTCTTTTCAATCCGATATGACGATTCATCTTTTTTGGCTCAAACCCTTTGAGATTGAAATCAAATCTCTCTATTTTTGCGACAGTAGGCTCAAAAAAGGCTAAAATATCGATCTTTTCGAATCGTCCCTCTTTTAAAGCTATTTTTGGAGATAAAATCTCCAATTTTATCTTCTCTTTAGAGATACTTTTTGCGACAAGTTTGAGAGCTCCTTTTACTTTTGGAACATCCTCCAGGGGATATACTTTATCAATCTCTTGAAAGAGATTCGAGATAGAGGGTATATCTACTTTCGCATCGGCAAAAAGAGGTTTTTTTGAAAATTTGACATCGGCCTTTAAAGCTTTATTATTGATATTCGCCGTTATTTTTCCATCTTTTGAAGCGGCGTTTAGCGTAAGTAGAAATCCTTTTGCTTTTAAATCAAAAGAGGAGAGCTTAAAATCCTCATTATCTAAAGTAAAATGAAAACGACTTGTTTTTACATAACGATTTTGCACTTTTAAACTCTTGATTTTCGCAAAAATATCGGCTGCATTTTTATCTCTTGCGTAAAAGCCTTGCGCGGTTAAAGCGATAAAACTGTTTTTTAACTTTAAAGGAACATTTTTATAGATTTTGTCTATATGAACTCTTTTTGTATCTAAAAATAGATCGAATCGATTAAAATCATCGCTTTTTATCTTGAATTTTATTTTTTTAGAGGTTAAGTTTGCGTTTAACTCTTTAAGAGAGCCTTTTGCGTTTAGAGCGATTTTCCCAAGCTCTTTTAGATTTATATCCATAAGCTCTCTTTTTTGGCGTAGAAAAATTTCGGCTCTATATTTTAAAGTGTTGTTTAAATCATCGACATCGGCTTCTATATCGGTATCTATATTTAGATCCAAAGGCGTGCTTTTTAAAAGAGCTTTTATATCGGCTTTTAATTTATGCTCTTTTATCTCGTAAACAAAATCCGCTCTTTTTATATCCGGTTTTATCAAATACTCTTTTATCTTCGCTTCACCCGATAAAAAAAGATTGCCCGTAAGCTTATTTGAATCGCCGTTTATATTCAAAACAACGGGGGAAAGATTTTTAAAAGAGACATCTTTACTCTCAAGAGAGGTTTTTAAAAAACTCTCTTTAGCTTTTACTCCGCCTTTTAGAGTATATTTTAACGAAGAGTCTATATCGGCGATATTCAAAGAGGCGTTGGCGTCAAGATTTAAATCGCCTGCGTTTGAAAAAAGTTTCGAAAAAATTTTGGCGTTTAGATCGCCTGTTTTTAAATCATAATCTAAAACGGCTTTGGCAATCTGCGGTTTGATTTTTAGTTTATCTATCTCGAAATCGCCCTCATTCGCGCTTATTACGGCTTTTAATTTTTTATTTTTCGTTTTTGATTCTATATGGATTTTCGGCATTTTCGATATCGTTATATTGTTTTCGCTCAAATTCTCGGCAAAAAACTCTTTTTTGGGCAAAAGATCGCCGTTTATATCGACTTTTAGAGTATGATTTATATCGTTCAAATCTACATACGATGAGAGTTTGAGCCCTAAATAAGCGGCATTTGAATCGACATTTGCGTTTAAATTTAGTCGTAAACGAGATTTTTTTATCTCATATACGCTTTTTATATCGACATTTTTCGGATTTAAAATAAACTTTTGATACTTTATCTCTCCATCTTCAAGAAAAATCTTCACATCCGCTTTTTTCAAATCCCCTACGGCTTTTAAATCTATCTTTGAGGGATTTGTTAAACTAAGATTTTCATCTCGTAGGATTTTTTCGAACTCTTTTTTTAAAGCGGTAATCTTCGCGTCTAAATCGTATTTTAGGGTATTATTTATATCGTCGATATTTAAAAACGAGCGATTTTCAATAACTCCCGAAGCGATATTCGAGTCAAATTTCAACCCGCTTTGTAAATTTAAATCTTTACTCTTTAGGTTAAAATCTCCTTTTGTCGTAAAAGTTTTAGGATTTAAGATATACTTTTGATACTTCAATTCAAATTCATCGGTCTTTATACTAAAATCGCTCTTTTGCAAATCCCCTTTTATATTCAAATCGGCAGTCACACTCTTTTTGAAGCTAATATTTTGATCTTTTAGAGAGCCGTTTAAAAAATCTTTTTTGGCGTTTATCAAAAACGCTCCCTCATACATGTTTTTTACGATTTTGATATCGCCTTTGAGATCGGAGATATTGCTTTTTAGATTAAAATCGACTAAAGCGCTTAGATCATTTTCGTTTAATCGCAGATCTTTTACAAAAAGATTTAAAGAATCTATCTCATACTCTTTAAAAAAGAGTTTATCGACCCCTATTTGCGCTTTGTCTATAACAATCTCTTTGAAAGGGAGTTTAGCGTCGCTTTTACTCTCTTTTTTACTTTGGTTTTGATCCAAAAGAGACTCTAAAAATCCTCTTTTTATGTTTATATTCGTCACTTTGAACTTTTGTATATGTAAAACTTTCTCACCCAAAGCTTTAAAGTCCGCTTTTAACTCCAGATCGGCTTTCGCTTTACCTTTATAATCGACTCCCTTTAACTTCAATCCCTCAAACAGATCTCCCTTCAACGAGTCGTATTTTATATCCAAGCCGCTTTGAAAAAGCGCCTTTTTCGCAATAAAATCCAAAGCCGTCGAAGAGCTTAAAACTCCAAATATAAGCATAATTAAAAATAAAATAATTAAGAGTGTAACTGAAAGATATTTCAATATTTTCAAAACACTTGTCCTATACTGATATGAAATTCAAAACCGTTCTCTTTTTGAGGAAAACCGAAATCCACTCGAAGAGGTCCAATGGGCGTAAGATATCGGATTCCAAAACCGATACTGTCGTAAAAAGTGTCGCTGAAATGTTTAGGTTTTAATGTCAGCATCGATGTATCGTAAAACGCCGTAATCCAAAACTTCTTAAAAAAAGCCTCTCTTCTTAGCTCGATCAGAAAATCGACTAAACTAACGCCGCCTAGAGGAATACCGTCGATATCTTTTGGACCTACTTTTTGATAAGCGTAGCCTCTGTTAGTGACGGAACCTCCCGTAAAAAAGCGTTTAAAGATAGGTACGCTTTTGTTTATTTGACCTATTCGGCTTTTTATGCCAAGAACGCTTTTAGAACCGAGTCTTTTTATATATCTCATCTCTATAAGAGCTTTTAAATAATCAAAATCGGAACCTATAATCGAGGAAGATTTTTCAAGATACAAAGAGAGATAGTAACCCTTTGTCGCATTTATCATCGAATCTCTTTTATCTATAAGAACTCTGTAAAAAAACGAGTTTATAAAATAGTTTCCCTCTTCATCTTCATAACCTTCGATTTTCGGTTCTATCTTACTCTTTTGGGTTAAAATACCGAAATAGTGTTCAAGTCCAACAAACCTCTTTCCGAGTCTAAAACGATTTTCCCAAACGCTCTCTTTAAAAGAGTCGTAATCGTTGGCGTAAAATTTAAATTCGTCTTTTAAAGTGATTTTTCCGATATAAGGGAGTATGATTCTAGGATCGTAATAGATAGAGTAAAATTCATATCCGACTTCGTTTATCTTAAATCCGAGATCCAAAACCTTTAAATTTCCGAAAAAATTTTTATCCGTCCAATCTATACTAGCTCTAGCGCCAAGATCGGTATCGTATCCCACGCCTGTTTTTAAAAATTTCGTATCGCCCGTTTTAAGCGCTATATCTATAGGAATTTCACTCGTATTTTGATCTAGTTTAGGCTCGACGGCGATATAGTCGTATATGCCGTATTCATATATATTGTCGTATGTTTTTTCGAGTTTTCTAATATCAAAGGGCTCTTTTTCTTTATATGCTATAGCGTCTTTAATGATCTCTTCTTTGACATCGCCCTGCCCGCTTATGGAAGTAGAATCAAAAACGCAGCTAATATTTTCATCTACAAAGTACTCAAGCAAAACCCTGTAAGTATCAAGATGAACAAACGCTTTTGCCTCAAAGGCATATTTTGGATGCGCGTTTTCCATCATGAAGCGCTGAATTTTCTCTTTTGATTTTTTAAATTTTTCCGTTGTGAAGATATCGCCTTTTTTAAACGGCAGTAATCTCGAATAGTTGGAATCGGGCGCGACTTTGATAGAGTAGATTTTAACGGGTTCGTTTTTTTCTATTTTTATTATGATCTCATCATCTTTTACCTCATCTTCGATCTTAGCTTTAAAATAACCCAGAGATTCATAATAATCTTTTAGCTTTTTTTTATACTCTTCTACTTTCGTATCGTCAAAGGTAGGATCGCTTCTCCAAAACGCATAAAAGGGAGGATACTTTTTCCCTATAACCTCATAAAGAGTAGAGCTGCTAAACTCTCCTACTAGAGTATCGACTCCCGAACCGGTAAAAAGAAGCTTTTTATAAATCTTCGCCTCAAGATTCAAAGATGAAAAGAGAATCATAAAAAAAAGAAAAAATTTCACAAAACTCCTTATCGATCCTTTAAAAATGTTTTTTTTCAGATCATGATTTAGATAAAATTAAATTATATCGATATATTATCAAAAATCATACAATATACGAAATTGTAGAATCTTTTGATCATATTTTGAGACTTCGTTTTTGCGATCGATCGTTATATGATTTGCCATGATTTTTAGATTCTTAAAGATATACCAGTTTAGTCCAAAAGTATATTGATAAACTTCGCCACCTCTTTTGTCGTAGTCGTTTAAATTCGCATAGCTTATTCGAAACGCGCTCTCAAACGCGCCAAGAGAATTTTTCGAAAGCTCGTTTTTTAATCTTATCCTTCCAAAAAGCCCCTCTTTTTGTTTATATCTTTTTGAGTTTTCGCTTAGAAAATAGCTGATTTGAGCATACCATCCGTAAAATCGATACTCCTTTTTGGTTGAAGTTTTTATGATCTCTTTTATAAATTCGCCCTGCGCGGTAAAAGAATTTTTTTGATAAATCCCCTCAAAACCGTAACGAAAGATCTTATCCGTGTGTTTGATCTTTGTTTTTAAGTATTTTACTTCGCTTAAATACGATTCTGGTCGAATAGATAATTTGAGCTTATTGTCGTCATAGTTTGTATATGCGCCGGATGCTCCGATATGCCAAAGTGAATTTTTTTTGAAAAAAGAGGCGTATCTTGCCCTTATAACATATGAATATTCGTTTGAATTATCCGAGATATTTTCAAGAGGTTTTAAAAAAGCTCCCGCCGTTACTCCCCATGAAAGAGTTTTTTTTATATAGTCGCTTTTTGAAACGCTAAATCCCACTTTTCGACCGAAGATAAAGATATTAGGCAGCGCTCTCTCCATAAAGGTGGTATATTTTGAACCCGTGAGCGCTTGCAAACTAAAAGGTTCTTTGATATTTCCCACTTTAAGAGTCGTATCAAACTCCAACGCGTCGTACTTTAGATATATATCTTTAAATTTCGTATTCGATTTGAAATCATACTCTATTTCATAAGATATATCTTTTAAAATATCTCCTTTGAGAAAGAGTCTCGCTCTTCTGATATCGGCCGCAGTCTTTGAACCCTCTTTTTCAAAAAGCCAGCCTCCGTCAACCGCTATTTGCCCGCCGATCTTATATGTCGGAAAAATTTTACTCTCTTTGGCAAAAACAGACGAGCAAAAGAGAAGAAGCGTTATCGCGTAAAGAGGTTTTAAAAATTTCATATTATTTCGCTTCGACGGCGGTTTTTGGAATCTTTTCGAGTTTTAAAGATATATTGTCGTTTGCGGTATGCATAGAAAAGATCGCCAACGCGACGCTTATAAATATACCGACGGCAAATGCGGTATATGCTCGCCGCAGCCAGATATATTTTAGATTTATTTCGGATCCCAACATATGAAGATGTTTTATGATATGAGTTTGAGTCAATCCTTTGGAACTTATGACTTTATGCACATTTACCACATACTCTTCGGGAGGAAGCGTCGCCATATCCTGAAAAAAAAGCACCGACTCGTAATCGTCGTAATGCTCTTTTTTCAAAAGATGTTTTTTAAAACGGGGACGAATCGCCATAACCGCAAATGTTATAGATACAAGAGCCGTCATTATAATGGCGCTAAAGGGATAAATCATGCCCGAATCGCTAACCGACAACCCCGACGCCGTTATGATGACGGTAAGAATAAAACCGTTTACGGAGATAAGTATGCTTGCTTTGGTATCGGCGAGCGAAGTTAGTTCCAGATTCGATCTAAGAGCGTTTCTAAAAAGCGTTTCAACCGTTCTTGAAGTCTTTTTGGTATGATGAACCTTTCTTCGATCCATTCTTATGTTTTTTCTCTTTTCAATACTCTCTTTTTTCATTGCCGTCATAGTTTTTACCCAAATAATTAAATATATTTTATTTATACAAAATAGTGTATAGTTT
>JALWKJ010000032.1 GCA_027081495.1 Campylobacterales bacterium
ATATTTTATACAACTTTATAAAAAATCTCTCTTTTTTGTTAATTTTATTAAAAAATAATAAAAGATTTGCTATAGTTATCAAAAATTAAATTAATATATTAAAAAAGAGGAGTGGATTGTGGATTTGAACAGCCTTAAAAACCTGGAGTTACTCTATGTCGAGGATGATGTCGATGTTATGAACCAGACAAAGTTAATTTTAGATGACTTTGTAAAAACAGTACATACCGCAACCAACGGCGAAGAGGGGCTTGAGATCGCACTGAACAAAAATATCGATATTATTGTAGTCGATATAAATATGCCCGTCATGAACGGGATCGAGATGATCAAAAAACTGAAAAAAGAGCACCAAAAAGATATACCCTGCATCATCACAACCGCTCACACAGACACCGAATATTTAATCGATGCGATAAATCTCAAAGTTGACGGCTACATCATAAAGCCAATCAATATAAAAGACCTCATTAACTCCATATATACCGTAATGCTGCCTATTATTCAGAAAAAAGAGATAGAAGGGTGCGCTCATGTCGTAGAATCTCTCGCGGCGCTTGTAGGAGGAAAAAAGATAGAGATTTTAAAGTTCATAATAGACAATCTCAATGAAGAAAATGTTTTCCACGGATCCTATCAAGATATCATGGAAGCTCTTGATGTAAGTAAACCGACGGTCGTAAATATGTTCAAACAACTTATCGGCGCCGGAATTCTTGAGAAAATTAAAAATAAAGTATATAAATTTAAAAGACAAGATCTTATAAAATAGAACCTATCGGATTATATGGCGTAAGGGAGAAATAGTAATCTCCTTTATGCTAAACTTACCTCCTAATTTTACATCACAAAGGACTTAAATGAAAAAAATCATATTTTTTATCGCTTTGGCTCTATCGACTTCCCTCTTTGCAAAAAATCCAACGGCGGATATTAAAACCAACCAAGGAACGATCACCGTTGAATTATATCCGGATGTCGCTCCAAAAGCGGTTGAAAACTTTATAAAATTATCAAAAAAAGGTTACTACGACGGCGTAATTTTTCACAGAGTTATCAAAAATTTCATGATTCAAGGGGGCGATCCTACCGGTACGGGAAGAGGAGGAACATCTATATGGGGAAAAGAGTTTGAAAACGAGTATAAGCCAAATGTCATATTTGACAAGCCGGGAGTTCTTGCTATGGCAAACAGAGGACCAAATACCAACGGTAGTCAATTTTTTATAACAACGGTGCCGACTCCCTGGCTAAATGGAGGATATACTATTTTTGGAAAAGTGATAAAGGGCTTTAAAGTTGTAAAGAAAATAGAAAATGCGAGTACCGCGGCTTTCGACAAACCTATAAAAGACCAAACGATAGAATCTATAACCATCCACGAATAAAGGAAAGAACTTGCAAAACATCTTCCGAGAATATGATATAAGAGGCATTTTTGAAAAAGAGTTAAATGAACAAAGCGTAAAACTTATAGGATACTTTCTTGGCAAAAGAGTAAAAGAAAAAGGCGAGTTTGCAGCCATAGGATACGACGCTAGGGTGCACTCTCCTATTTTATTCAAATGGCTTACAAGCGGTTTCAACAAAGCCGGAGTAAAAGTTTTGGGCATGAATCTGGTAGCAACCCCCGTTAACTACTTCTCAAACTATACGGACTTCGACGGAATAACTCCTGTGGCTTCCGTCATGATAACAGGCTCTCATAATCCACCGGAATATAACGGATTTAAAATAACCATAGATAAAAAACCTTTTTTCGGTCAAGATATATATAAATTGGGAGAAGAGATACTATCTTCTTATAATTTAAACATCCCGGACGATATCGACTATATACCCATAGATGCAAAAAAACGATATATATCTTTTATGACGGATGAATTTAAAAACCTTAAAAATCTTGATAAAAAATTAATTTTCGACTGTGGTAACGGAGTAGCCGGAGTGGTCTTAAAAGATATCTGCGATAACTTGAAATTAAACTATAAGGGCTTATATTGCGAACCTGACGGCACTTTTCCAAATCACCACCCCGATCCGTCGGTTGAAGAAAATCTAGCGGATATAAAAAAGGCTCTTAAAGGAGATTTTGATCTGGGATTCGCCTATGACGGAGATGCCGACAGAATAGCGGTACTAACGAAAAAACGGAATATAAAAGGCGATGAACTGGCTATTTTGTTCGCAAAAAAGATGAAAAACCCTACGGTTATAGGAGAGGTAAAATGTTCTCAGGTTATGTATAACGAAATTAATAAAATCGGAAAAGCGATTATGTATAAAACAGGTCATTCCAACCTCAAAGTAAAAATCAAAGAGACAAATGCCGACCTTGCGGCGGAAGTCAGCGGGCATATCTTTTTTAACGATAGATATTTCGGTTTCGATGATGCTATATATTCCACTTTTAGGGTATTGGAACTCGTAAAAGACGGCATGGATCTTGATTTTGAACTAGAATCACTTCCAAAAACTTACTCAACGCAAGAATTAAAGATAAAAACAACCGAACAAGAAAAATTTCCCCTCATAGACAAAATCAAAGAGCTTTTAAAAAATCCTCCTTCAGATTTTCCAAAAATAAAAAACATTATCACCGTTGACGGAGTTAGAATAGTTTTTGATAAAGGATGGGGGCTTGTTAGAGCATCAAACACTACGCCCGTAATCGTAACAAGATTCGAATCTACAGATGAGTCGCTTGCAAAAGTTTATGAACAAAAAATCAACGGATTAATAGAAAAAGCGCAAAAGGAGCTTTAAGCTCATACCGATTATAGTATAATAAGCTCAAAAAAGGAGCTTCCTTGCAACTTACTATAAATTCGCCTATGGATATGCATCTACATTTAAGAGACGGCGATATGTTAAAAACAACGGCGCCTCTCTCATCCCACTATTTTGCGGCGGCAATCATTATGCCGAATTTGACTCCGCCGATCACCTCTTTAAAGCAGCTCGTCTCTTATAAAAAGAGGATTTTAGAAGCGGCAAAAGACGAACTTTTCGAACCTCTTATGACGCTCTTTTTTAAAAACGATTACGACTATGCTTTTTTAGAAAAGGCAAAACCAAGTATCGGCGGTATAAAACTCTATCCGGCGGGTATTACTACAAATTCTTCCGCGGGCGTGGCGACTATAGATTCTCAAAGTCTAAAAAAAACTTTGACGGCTATGAGCGATCTTGATATTCCGCTTTTAGTTCATGGTGAAACTAACGGATTTGTAATGGATCGAGAAAGAGAATTTGTGGCGATATATGAGGAACTAGCGCAAAATTTTCCAAATTTGAAAATAATCATGGAACATATAACCACAAAAGATAGCGTTGATATACTAAACAGATACGACAATCTCTACGCTACTATCACTCTTCATCATCTACTTATAACTCTTGACGATGTAGCGGGAGGTAAACTTCGTCCTCATCTATTTTGCAAACCCATAGCCAAAACAAATAAAGACAAAGAAGCGCTTTTAAATGTCGCGCTATCCGCTCATCCTAAAGTCATGTTCGGAAGCGACTCCGCCCCGCATCCAAGAAGCGAAAAAGAAGCTTGCGGTTGCGCTGCGGGAGTCTTTACCGCGCCTATCGCACTTCAGGTTTTAGCTCAGCTTTTTGAAAAACACGGTAATTTGAACAATCTGCAATCCTTTGTCAGCGACAACGCTCAACTCATATACGGCTATACTCCGCCGCCAAAAAAGGTTTTTCTTGAAAAAAAACCGTTTATTGTGCCAAAAACTTACGGTGATGTCGTACCTATGTACGCCGGTCAAAAAATAGAGTGGAGCATAGTCGATGTCAACTAAACTGCAACAAATATGCGATCAACTTATAGAACAGGATGATTTAAAATTAAGCGAAAATGTATTAACTTCTCTTAAAGACAAATCTTTAGCCGTCGAAATCGATAAATCTAAACCCGTTATCAAACTTTTTTGTTTAAAGAAACTTACGCTCTCCGATATTATCCCCATAATGCATGATTTTAGTTTTTTAGTAGAAAATGAGATATCTTTTATCATAAAAGAAGAAAATCAAGAGATTTTTGTAACAAAACTCTATCTTAAATTAAAACATCCTTGTCCTCAACATATAAAAGATGTACTCTCTTATGCTTTGCTTAGTGAAAAAAAATCAAGCTGTATTCTTTTTACACTAGCGTACAAAGAAGCTTTTTCAATACGAAATATTTTGCTTTTTCGAACTCTAGCCCATTATGAAAACCAATTGGTTTTAGAGTTTAACATACCGAAAATTTTAAATACTCTCGTAATTTATCACTCTTTATCTAGATATTTTTTAGAGTTTTTCGAAGTAAAATTTTCTCCAAAAATCAAAGCGAAAAAAAGAACGCTACTTAAACTTTCATCTCAAATAGAAGCGCTCTTTAAAGATGTAAAAGAGAGCGATGATGATAGAATTTTAAAATTATTCTTTAAAATTATATTAAATTGCGTTAGAACCAACTATTATCTTCAAAAGGAGAGTATTTCCATAAAAATCGATGTCGATAATTTAAAACAGTATCTAAAAGGTATCCAGCCAAAAATAGAAATTTATGTCTATAACGAAAAGTTCAGAGGAACGCACCTTAGAATGGAAAAAGTTGCAAGAGGCGGACTTAGATATAGCAGTAGGAAAGATGATTATCGAGAAGAGATAAAGTCTTTGATGGCTACACAGGAAGGCAAAAACGCCATTATCATTCCCAGCGGCGCAAAAGGCGGCTTTATCGTCGATACACCAAAAGAGAAACTGAGTTTCGAAGATTTTAAAATTTATTATAGTGGTTTTATAAATGCCCTCTTGGATCTAGTGGATAACAAAGAAAAAGACAAAATAATTCAAAACAAAAACATCATCTCCTATGACAGCGAAGACACATACTTCGTCGTAGCGGCCGATAGGGGCACTTCTAATATGAGCGATACCGCCAATTCTATAGCGTTAAAGAGAAATTTTTGGATAAAAGACGCTTTTGCAAGCGGAGGAAGCAACGGCTTTCATCATAAAAAATTGGGCATAACGGCTAAAGGCGCGCTAAAATCGGTTGAAAGATTTTTCATCGAAAAAGGTCTAAATTTTTATAACGAAACGATTACCGTTATCGGTATCGGATCTATGGGTGGAGATGTTTTTGGAAACGGTATGATCGAAAGTGAAAAATTCAAGCTTCTTGGCGCGATAAGCCATGATGAAGTTTTTATAGATCCCAGTCCAAATGAAAAAGAGGCTTTCAAAGAGAGAGTTAGGCTGTTTAAAAGCGACAAACAGAAATGGTCCGATTATGATAAAAGTAAAATCTCAAAAGGAGGAGGGGTTTTTAAAAGAAAATGTCCGGAGATAAAATTAGAACCTTTTTTAAAAGATTTTTTAAAACTAAAAAAAGATATCGTAAACGGTGAAGAATTGGCAAGCGCTCTTTTAAAACTCCCCGTCGATATGATTTATAACGGAGGCATAGGAACATACATAAAATCCTCCGATGAGAGTAACCTTGAGGTAGGCGACAAAGAAAATGAATATGTAAGAGTTGACGCAAGCGATCTTAAAGCTTTTTGTATCTGTGAAGGAGGCAATCTCGGTCTCACGCAAAAAGCGAGATACGAATATGCCCTTGGAGGAGGGAAAATTCACCTTGATAGCATAGACAATGCTGCAGGCGTAAATACAAGCGACCATGAAGTAAATTTAAAAATTGTTTTAAACTCGTTAATAGAAAAAAACATTTTAACGCTTGATAAAAAGCGCCAAACGCTAAAAGCCGTAACGCCTTTTGTCACAAACAGTGTTTTATGGGTCAACTATTTTCAATCTTTATCTATAGCGCTTGATCTAAAACGATCTCATAAGAAAAAAGCGGAGTTTGTAAAGGTGGTCAATATTCTTGAAAAAAACCTTATTGTCTTCAACCGCCGTTTTTTTAATCTTCCAAAAGATATAGATTTTGACGAAATCATCGATAAAAAAGGCAACATCATAAGACCTGCCCTGGGCGTGCTATTGTTGTATTCGAAAATCTTTTTAAAAAAGATACTTAATCAAAGCTCAACTTATGAAAACGAGGTTTTTTTTCAAAAGTATCTATTTAAATATTTTCCAAAAGAGTTTGTTGCACTTTACGAAGATACTATTCTCTCCCATCCTCTTAAAAAAGAGATTATATCTATGATAATTGCCAACAAAATCATAAACCAATGTGGAGTAACTTTCCTAAGCGATTACGAAGAACTTACTAAAGAGAGGTTTTTACTTAAAATAAAAGCATATCTTATAACAAATCAGCTATATGACGCAAATGATGTAAGATTTGAAATATATAGAGGCGATTATAAAATTCCGATTCACAAACAATACGACATGCTTGAAGAGATTGAGGAAAAAATAAGCTACAATATCAAATGGATGCTAAGAACGCTAAAATCGCAAGAGTTTTGTTTTGAGAGCATACTTGATTACAAAAACGCTATAAATTCCGTTATTAAAAAGATAGAAATTCCAAAGGTCACGCTAGTAGAAGACAATGACATTATAAACGACTTTTTCTCTAAAATAAACTATATAAAATTTGCAAACGCAGTTATAAAAATAACCAAACAATCTGGTGCACCGTTTGAGCGATGCGCTCTGATCTTTTTTCATATTTTACAAAAATTTGAAATTCCATTACTTATAAAATATCTAGAGAATATAAAGATAAACCAGCCAAACGAAGCATTGCTTCAAGAACAGCTTCAAATGTTGATAGAATCGCTTCTAGTAGATCTTAGTCTTGAGCTTATTAGTTTTCAAAGAAGCGGTGAAGAGATCCAGCAAACCGTTACTAATTATCTTAGCGAGCAACAATTCGATATGAAAAGATATAAAATAATGCTAGATTTTCTAAAAAAAAGCGATACGGTAACCATTTCGGATCTTTCCGTTATAGTAAATCATTTTTTGTTGATAAGAAAATAAGAGATAAAACGAACGGGCGGCGACTTACATTCCCGTCCTAAGGTAATCTGTTCAATCATTTTTTATAGATAATACAATCTGATTTTACACAAAGGATACTGCACATATTTTTTCTTTCCATGATTAAACCACAAAACAATATAGTCGATTGAACAAGTGTAGCGATTTCCTGAAAACGCTATTTTTTCCACAAATGCTTTAGAAAATTGTCCTATTTCCTGAGTTTCTCATATGGACACACAAATTTGAGCGACCTTAAAATTTACTTATTTATAACAGCATCATAAACCATTTGTTGTACATCATCAAACTTGAGATAAAGCAGTTTCCCATCTACATTAAG
>JALWKJ010000033.1 GCA_027081495.1 Campylobacterales bacterium
ATCTTAATCATGCCCCAAGTCGTGAGATCTTTTTTTCTCACTTTTAAGATAAGGTGTTCGCCGTTGCCGCTAAATTCATAAAGAGGAATTTCCGTTACGATAAAATCTTTACTGTTTTTACTGAAATGAACTTCAAGCGGCGAGTGAGAGAGACAAAAAAGGCGATTCATGACTTTCCTAAAAGTGATTTTCGAGACATTTTGTTTGATAGTCCCCATGCACCGCTTTGGCGATCACGGTAAAAGGCGTGTTGTGTTTATATGAAATTTTTAAAAGTTTATCGAGATTTTTCGGATCAAACGCAAAAAGTATCTCATACTCTTCGCCGCTGCACAATATCTCCTCTTTTATGTTTTGTTTAAACGCGAAACCGAGTTTATTGATTTTACTAAGTCTTGAGAGTTCTTTTGAGAGGGAATCGGATATGTCGATAGCCGCATGAATATAGGGCGCGGCTTCATAGAAAAAGTCGGCTTTGAGCTTTGGAGTAAAAAATTTTGACTCTTTTGAAATTTTTTCGCCTTTTAATAGAGAATCAAGATCTCTTTTAACGCTTCCAAGACTCCCCGTATATGCGACTAGATCATTTTCTATCATCCCTTTTCGAAAAACGGGAGAGTCGCTTTTTGAAATAAGCGTTACGGAAATATCGAGTTTCTCTCCGCCTATCGTATCTCCGCCGATTATTTCGAAATCGTAAATTTTAGCGGCTCTTAAAAAACCTTTTGAGAGCTCTTCCATTTGGCGGGGCGTAAAATCGGAAGGAATTTTGATACCAAGCAGCGCAAAGCGAGGTTTCGCGTTCATCACTATCGCGTCGGAGATATTTACAAGCATACTTTTAAAAGATATCTGTTCAAGACTCATCCACTCTCTTTTAAAATGGATATCTTCACAAAAAAGATCTTTAGAGTAAACCGTACCGTCTATAACGGCGCCGTCGTCGCCTATATGCGTGCTTGGAAATTGGTTTATGAAAAAAGACTCTTTATCTTGCATAAAGAGAGTATATCATACAATTTTGTAATTTCTCACAAAAAGAAGGAATATGTATATCGATTTGAAAGAAACATTAACGATTTTTATAGATGATTTAAAAAACGAGCAGTTTTCCAAAGCTCATGAAGATATGGAAAAATATTGGAAAAGCATAAAAAAGAGCGACAATCCTCTAAAAAATTTATGTAAAGGCTACATAAACGGCGCTACCGCATTTGAGCTTTTAAAAAGAGGCAATAAAGAGGGCGCGAAAAGAGTATGGAAGACATATGAAAAATATATCTATATTTTAAAAGAGGGAATTGAAGAATATGAGCTTTTCTCCCGGGCAAACGATATATTGTCGGAGTTGTCGAAAAGTCGTTTATTATAATATTTTTTGAACAAAATCTATTATTTAAATGATTTAATTTTTAACTTACAATTAGTAACATCTTTAGCTTCGTGAATAATTAAAAATGTAACTTTTTGTATATTTTTAGTCGCTCTTTACTATAATGTTGAAAATTTTTATTTTTTAAAGGACAGGCTTTATGAGCATACCGATTCATACATACGAC
>JALWKJ010000034.1 GCA_027081495.1 Campylobacterales bacterium
AAACTATTGGCTAATTATAACAAAACTTAAATAAAAGTTAAGCTGCTTTTTAGTCTGTCGGTATCATTTTTCTCTGATAATCTGAGTGCTCTTTATGCTCCCAAAAATTGAACCGCTTTCGGTACACTCCGTAAAAAATGTTTATGGTTGGAATGGGTTTTATAATTCAGCACTCCTTAAGCATTTTTATAACTTCCAATGTTCTTTTATATTTTTTATTTTTTTCAGGTTTTTTACTATTTTCAACCCATTTTTTCAAAGTTATCATCTCCTTTTTCAAAATGTGAAGCGCTTCACATTTTACATCATCAAGTTGCCCGTTTTTGATTGCATTGAAGATAATAATATCGATCGTTTCATTTGGATTTGGATTCTCTTTTTTGAGTTGGGCTATTTTTCGCTCAACAGGTGACATCGCCGCAAGTTTTGCTTCTTCCTCTTTTTTCTGTTGTATTTTTTGCATCTCTTCTATCTTTTTTTGCTGTTTGGCAGTTTCTTTATCCTGTCTTATTTTGTTTTCTTTCTCGGAGATTTGTCTTTTGACGGATGTGAGTTGTTCATGTTGTTTGTGATAGTATGTTTCAAAGGCGCAGAATGTAGTTTGATACTCTTTATCAGTTATTACTTCACAATAGAACCATCCGATAAATTCGGCAGATTTCACTGCATCCACATTGCTGGCAAGCCAATAAGTAAAAGGTGAAGAGACATATTTTTGCTTTGGTGAAAGAGGGTTCCCCTTCTGATCTTTTTTCATTTGAGGGATAAATATTTTGCGATGTTTATCAAGTGTCATTGCAAGGGCACCACTGTGTCTGCCGACTCTTATTAGAAAACCTTCACCTTTTTTTGCCTTTTGGATATAAGGCAAAGCTCTTTTGAAATAGTCAGAACTGATTATATACTTTTTACTCTCCGCCCATCTTTGTTCCTCTTCAAACTTAGGAATATAGAAGCTATTGGCAGTTTGAATAATATCTAGTTGCATATACACTTTTTCAGGTTGATGTAAGTGTTTCTTATAATTCCTGATTTGTTTATTGATACGCTCTATCTCTTTTTTATCTATCAAATCTATCAGTGTCATTTCAGCGACAAATTCACTTGTTGGTGCTATAAACTCATATCTTACGCCGGTATTGTCATTTTCGGCAGAGTCGCTTTTTTTCTTTTTATTGACACCCCATTTTATCTCCAGCTTTGGTTGTTTGGGAATAAAATCAGAGATTTTGAGTTTTGAAAAAGGGTCTTTTTCAAACTGACCGAAAAATTTGCTGTTAAATTGGTAATCTTTGAATTGCCCTCGAAATTCCTTTTCTTTGGCAACTTCTGAGAAATCTCTGTTTTGTGCTTCTTTTGAAAAAAAGGCTGTTTTCAAAGCGCCTTTGAAACTGCTTCCCGGAATATATGGAATTTGTGATGTTTTGATTGTGGAGTTGATCGACAATGCGTTGAAAACTTTGTTTCCTTTTCCCTCTCTTTGTCTGACTTTTCCCAGTGAATTGTTGTAATTTTTCTCGATATCTTTGGCTACAGGTACAGTGTAAAGTGCACAATTTTTTGCCAGTTTTTTAATATCCTCTCTTTTGTAAAAGAGTTGTAGTTGCTGATAACTGTTTGGTTTAGAAACGATTTTTACCAAGTCTTTTTGCTGTTCATTTGTCAGCATAGATACAAGTACGGTATCGTCAAAATAGTAGAGATTGCCGTCATCGATCACATAATTTGTCGGTTCATACATCTCTCCGTCGCCAATGTGTGCGGGGGAAATGGCTGTTACTTTCAGTTTAAAATTATGCAGAAACTGTTTCATTTTCAAACTCCAGTGTTATGGGTATGGTAATGGCATATCCCTGATGAACGGTTTTTGGCATCGCTTTTGAGATGCTCCCGTCTCCTCCAAGTCCTTTGCCGATATAGGGTTTAGGTTCACTTTGGATCAGTGCAAAACTATCTGCCATCAAAACAGGGTTTTTCCACACAAGTGCGTGTGCGAGATAGTTACCATGTTTGCCAAAGCGGGTAAATGTATCGTACCAGACATTTTCAAATCCCTGATCGTATAAAACGGAGGGTGAAAGTGTGATCATCGCATTTGCATCGGGGTTTTCAAAGCTGTGTTCATGAACCTCTTTGATACGGTATTTTCCCTTGCCTGTTGTCGCATCTTTACCCAGTCCGGTTTTTCCTATCTGTTCCAGATATTGCGTTGCGGCATCTATAGACAACCGATCATCGAGCATAAGATAAAATGTTGCATCGTTTATGTGATAGTCGTAGCGGTAGTTGGAAAAAGGATCAAACCCTTTATCTGTAGTTGAAGTTAAACGGTTGATGGCGTTTCGTACAATAACTGCTTCATGAAGTTTAAATGACTTGTCTGTTTTGATGCTGTTAGTGATAAAGTGTTTATCGTAACACAGTTTATAATTTTCAAGATCGTTAATATTGATGATATTCTTTGCCTTGAGTACTTTTCTCTTTTTGGGATTAAATGCAATGCCAAAAAGTGAATCTGCAACCGGCGGCTTTTTGATACAGTTTGCAGGCAAAATATCACTGAGTATGGCAAAAGGTGTTGTTACATACATTTCCAGAAGTTTATCCAGTGTATTACTTCCTGCATTTTGTACTATTTGCCAGCAAAACTGTCCAAAAAAGGTATCGCCTTTCGGGATGGTAGCAAAAGCACTTTCGAGTATTATGTCAAACCGATATAGTTTCATCTTTTTATCCTTGTTGAAAAGGGTCTAATCGATCAAATTCATCTTGTATGGATTTGCCGTTTTCCTGCAGGTTTTCAAACTTTATTTTTCCATAACCCCTGCTTCCGTTTCCTCCTAGACTGTCAAGTTCGAGAAGTTTCATACCTTGTTTCAGCAGGTCAATGAGATCTGCATCGTTTTCAAAGACTTTGACCGTCATACTGAAGTCAAAATCCGCACCGCTGGGAACTCTTTCCGTTTGTCTTGGATTGTCTGCTTTTGATGTGATACGGTTGATACTGTTTTCGAACTTTACCTCTGTTTTGATCTTCTCTTTGAGTTCACAGTCGTTGAAACTGATACGCGTTACACCCACTTTTTGACTCAGCTCTTTATTGTCTTTTATTTCACCGCCATTTCCAAACAGTTGGGCTATTTTCAGTGCATTTTCTGTTTCCATATCTGTTGGATATGTTTTGGTGACATTGGCAGGTTTGCCCTCATTGATTCCAACCAATCCGAGTTTCCATTCAAGCAGACTTCTGATTTTTCCTTTGATGCTGCTTCCCGGTATATAAGGATCACCTGTAATCGGATGTTTGATTACTTCGTTATCGATACCTCCAATTTTCATTGTCGCATCACCACCTCCGATATGGAGTCCACTTTTGAGTTTAATTGTTCCGTTGATTGTTGTGATATTGATTAGTTTTGTCATCTCTCTTCCTTACTTTGATTTTTTAGCTCTTAAAAATCCCATGACCGCTTCAAAAAGCAACTTGAAAGTCCTGAAACTTTCGGCATCTTTGACCTGATCAAGTGAGTATTTGATAAAATTGACGAAGTTTTTATCCACTTTTTTACGACCTAATGCATAAGATACTTTTGAGTTCAGCATAAGGATAAGAGACTCTCTTGTTTTGTAAGCACTCTCTTTGTCCGCACTTGTTTCAATCTCCTCAAAAAAATCATTAACTTCATCATAAAAGCGTCTTATTTGGGTATAGCTGTTAGTATCTTTATCTGCTTTTGCCAGAATTGTGGCGATATGTTCCGCTTTAGTGTTAAACAAATTCTTGTCGATCTCTTCCTTCTCCATAAAAGCAACTTCATTTGCACTAAGTTGCGGGATTTGGTTATGTTGGTTTCTACCGCCTTGTCTGTTGTGTTGTCTATGCATTTTTTCTCTCCTCATATAGGTTTGTAAATAGTGCAACTTCATAGCCTTTGCCATATTCTTGAATATCATTACCGATTTTTGTAATCAACTCTTCCGCCTCCTTTTTCAATTCTTTTTTGGTCTTGTCGACAACATTTCGATACCCTAAATATCTTAGTTTCGAGTTCCAGAGTGTGTTTTCTATTTTTGTATCATCTTCGCGCATATTTGAGAGTTGGATAAGCGCGTAGATAAAACCTGTGCTTAAATCAAATCTCTCTTTTTGCTCTTTGAGGTATGCAGATTTTTCCAACAAAGTCAAAAAGTCTGGATAGGTGATGTTGTTATGGAAAATGCGTATTGTATTTTTCTCTTTTGTCTTTTTTGCCTCATCGAGTTGCTCTTCACTCTCTCTTGCCTGAAAGCCGACCGGTGTCGATGGTTTGACCATCGTTATAGAAGCACTGAAACTCATTTTACTCTCATCTGCGATGAAATAGGCATGAAAATCTTTTTTGAATTGTTTGGCAAATTGAAAGATTTCATTCCATGCACCTATAAGAAACAGATCATCGCCGCCTGCAAACACAGTATAAATATTAGGGAACTCTTTTTGTAGTAAATATGGTAGGTTGATCGTAAAGAAGTTGTTGATTAACCTGGAAACCATATTGTATTTTGCAAAATTCGGTTTGTCGCTGTTGGGAAGTTTTTCGATAAAAATAGCGCCGAGATTATCGATATCTGCTTTAAATACCGCTAGTGCTTCTTTACCGGCGGCACTTTTGGCAATATCTTCAAATGTTTTAGGCGTTTCATTGTCGTTTTCATCTAACATTGTTGGTATATATGCTTTGAAGGTTCGTTTTGGATAGCCTGTGTAAATGTTTCCGTTTTGATCTGCAAGTGAGAAATCATATATGATTTCGTACGGCTTATCCTTGTAAATATAGGCTATTTCGTAGCCGAATATCTCAAGTTCTTCGCTTTTATCATTTGACTTGTAAATATAGAGTCGGTTATTTTTCGAGTTGGCAAGTTTAGCACCAAGTATTTTGTAAGTGTTGCAAAGCTTGCACAAATCTTCTTTTTCTACGGGTCTGATATTGCATGATGCACAAATATCCCGTTCTTTTAGTTCATCAAGATAGTGTGTAAAAACCGGTCTGTTCAGCTCGGTTAAATTAAATTTTTTACTTTTGACATCTTCGAGTTTGAAACGGATAATCTCTTGCAGTTCATGTAATTTTTGATGTGTGAAATCATGACAGCTCGCTTCAGCAAAGACAATACCTATGCCGGATTCTCCATATGTGTATTTCAGGAACCACTCTGTAAATATCTCTTTGACTTTATTCAGTTTACTGATTGTATCCGGCGTATTGTCAGCTATAATCATGAATTTACCCGCTATGTTTTGTATGATGGAAGTGGAGGCAAGTCCAAGTTCCTGTACAATTTTCAATGCTGCCAATTCGGTAATAAGAGAGACCATTGCAGATTTTCCACGCAATGTTTTCGCCAGTGCTTTGTTGTTTTCAACAGAACCGGAGAAGATAAATTTTTGAATACCGAAAAAATCACCTGCAATAACCAGAAATTTCTTCTTATTCCACTCTTTTTTACTGTTAATGTCAATAGCGTCTTTTTGTTTTATATCTTTACAATGATACTTGTATAAAGCAGTAGCAAAAGCAGATGTGGACTTCATATGATCATATAAACTGACATTCGGTTTGGTACCAAATGCGGTAGCAGAAGGAATAAATGTTGTATATATTTCCAAAAGAGAGTCTATTTTCTCCAGTGTATTGCCCCTTTTGATCTTTTTAGCATCTGCAAGGAATGCATCATATAGCTTTTTATATTCTGCATTAGCATCTTTATTATTATCTGGTTCGATTTTTATATTTTTGCCGCTGACAATTTCTTTTGCATTGATTGATTGAAGTTTATATCTGTATGGATTTTCCGATGTTTCAAAATCACCAAACGGCACAACAAGCCGTGATTGTAAGTAGTTTTTCTTTTCATTGCTTTGGTTGTACTCCTGAAAAGTCTCTCTTTCAAATCCGCTTGAAACTCTGTCGGCGATAGCAATAATCCACTGTAACAAAGTACCTGGTTTGTGATGCATGGCGGTTGCGTTAATAAAAGAATCATCTTCAAAGAAAGGTTTTTGTGCCAGTTCTTTTTTTGATAATACACCTGCTTTTTCCAAATCATCGATTATTTTTCCGGTAAAAAGAGCATGTTGGTGTGTAAAATAACCACCGTCCTTTCTAAAAGGACAATAGAGTTGCATATTTCCTTCATCTTTCTCCAGTCCGGCTCGCTGCCCAAACTTCCCAATATCATGAAGCAGTCCCGCAAGCGCGATCAAATCAACATCTTTCATCTTCACCTCTCTTTCCTTTTGATTATTCTATACATTTGAAGCGACACTATCCGTCGTTTCCAGATTTTTTACCGCTATCTTCCCCATCCCAAAGACAGTCTGCTTCCCCACGCCGAGGATTTCGCCGAGTTTAAGCAGGATGACGCTCTTTTCGTCGATGTGTTCATATTTGATCTCTCCGACGATGCCGCCGATTTGCAGTTTGGTTTTTTGGCGGTTGCTGCGGCGTGTCTGATCTACAAATCTGACCTTTGCACGCTTTTCATGATAGTGCGGTTCGAAGGTAAGTTTTGTTTTGGGGAGCTCTTTGATTTCGCTCAGACGGTTGTGTATCGAGTAGAGCAGGGGTTCGAGCGAGGGTTTTTTGCTCAGCAGGCGGTTTTGGTATTTCATACGAAGCGGCGTTCTCAGCGAGAGGGTGATGCGCTCCGGGATCTCGTCTGGCTGAAAGTGTTGCGGTGTGATGCCTGAAAGGTCGAAGTTGCCGTTATCATAGACTTTTTTGCCGTTGCAGGTGATGGTGTCGATGCCAAACTTTTCCCGCTTTACGCCGAGTCCCTGTTCGGTTAGCATCTTGTGGATGGCGCTAAGGACATAGGGGAGTTTTTTGGTTGCTTCTTCAAATAGGTAAAGCGTAAAATCGTAATTTTTGGGGTTGAGATCAAAGTCAAACCGGTAGCGGTGCGCTCTGTTTCTGGCTTCATAGAAGTCGTAAAAGAGGCAATTTTCTTTGGCAAAACAGCCGTCACAGGTAAATGAGGGGTTGATACAGACGACTTTTTTGAGGCTGACGCCAAACGCGCCGCGCAGTGTCGAGCCGATAAAAGAAAGCGGAGTTGTCGTCGCGGATTTCAGAGCGACATCGATTTTATGAAATGTGAGCATAATGTATCCTTATGCGAATATAATACTTTAAAAGTAGTAAATTAAAAATAAAATAAATTAATTTTTAATATTTTATCACCTCGCCGATAAACATTCTTCATTTTGAAATTAGATGAGAAAACTTATCGGCACCAATAAAGGTTTACACACACTTTGCACACAAAAATTTTAAAATTTTGCACGATCGATCGTTTTATTGCGGATATCGGTTGAATCGAGTTCTCTGAAAGATATGTTTCTCTCAGAGGATCCGATTAGACAAAAATTCATAAAAAAGAGGTGCAGATGAAGATAGCTGTTTTTTTGATTTTTTCGTCGCTTTTGTTAAGTGCGGGAAGTTTCGATGATTTGCTTAACGAAGCTTATAAGAGCGATTTGAAAATTAAACTATTAGAGGAGAAATCGGCTTTAAAACAAGAGGATATAAAATCTTCCGATATCTGGGAAAATCCGATGTTATTTGGAGGTTTTAAAGATATACTTATAAAAAAGCCGTTTGAAAGAGATCTCGAGCCTATGCAGACCCAGTTTATAGGAGTATCTCAAAAGATTCCGTTAACGGATAAATTTTCGATCAAAAAAGAGATCGCTTTGAAACAGAGGCGGATTTTAGATTATTTGATAGAAAATGAAAAAAAGGAGATATTATCTCAGCTTAGCTCCTTTGTATATAACATTGAGATTCTTAAGAAAAAACTTGAGCTTCTTGAAGAAAACAGGAAAAATCTTTTTACGATAAAACGCCTCTTAAAGGGTTACAGAGCGGATGAAGATTTGCTTCTTGAAACAAATAGGGTTATTTTGACGATAGATCTTAAAAAAGAGACGATTAAAAGCAGACTCAAAGAGTTAAAAGAGAAGATCGCTATTAGAGTCTTAAGAGACATAAAAGATACAAAGATATCTTTAGCCTTAAAAAAGATCGACGATACGGACGATAGCTCTCATCCTCTTATAAAGGCGTATGAGACGGATATCTTGATAGCTAAAAATAAGATATCTCTTTTTGATGCAAAAACCACTCCCGATCTAACTCTAAAAGCGGCGTACAATCAGAGGATAAAAAGAGGCGATTATCTATCTTTGTCGTTTTCGATGCCTCTTTTGATTCGAGATAAAGAGAAAATCGCGCTTCAAAAAGCAAAACTCATGCTTTCGTATCAAAAAGCGAGAATTTCAGAGCTTAAAAATAGATTTAAAAGAGAGATAAAGATAAATCATATAAAAATGAGAAAAAGCGCAGTAAATTATTCTCTTTATCAAAAGAGGCTTATCCCCGTACAAAAGAGAGTTACGAGATATCTAAAAGCGAAAAACTTTACGGGAAATCTTCAACTCTCAAGACTCATAGAAAACTATAACAAAGTTATATCTTTGGAGCAAAAAGCTCTTGACGAGTTAAATGAACATTTTAAAGCATATTCAAAATTAAGGTATTATCTATGAAAACAGTTATTTTTTTATTTATTGCGATTTCGCTAAACGCAAAGATACTCGAAGTAAAGCAGCTTTTTAATTTTAAAACCGTAAGCGTTAAAAAAGAGGTTGTGCAAAAAAGCCGTACCTATTATGGTAAAACGGCGATTGATGAACAAAAAATAAAAGAGATCTCTTTGAGATTCGACGCTTTTGTTACAAAACTCTACGCCGATAAAAGTTATCTGTATATCAAAAGAGGCGACCCTCTTTTTAGACTCTACTCAAAAGAGGCTCTTTCGCTTATCGAAGAGCTTAAAATCTCAAAAAAGATATCCCAAACCGCGTTAAAAAGAGCCAGGTTCAAACTACGGCTTCTTGATTTGAAAAATTTAAACAAATTATCCAAAACGGTTTATGATTTTGATTTTATATCTCCTTATGAAGGTTATATCATAGAGAAAAATGTATTTGAAGGAGGTTTCGCGAAAAGAGGAAAGATTCTTTTAAAAATAGCCGATTTCTCGTCGTTGTGGGTGATAGCCGAGGTATATCAAAGCGATTTGAATCTTTTAAAAGAGGGTATGTACGCAAATGTTTTTATAGATGGTTTCGGCAAGATCGGCGCGAAAGTCGATTTTATATATCCAAAAGCCGATCCAAAAACAAAAACCATACAGGTACGACTCGTTATAGACAACGAAAAAAATATATTTCCCGGTCTTTTTGCCAAAATAGAGCTTATCTATGACAAAAAAGAGCGGTTGATTCTTCCAAAAAGCGCTATTTTGCAAAAGGGCGATAAGAGTTTTGTTTTTATTCCGCAAAACGACGGTTCGTTTATTCCCAAAGAGATAAGCGCAAATCAAATCAACTCTACTCTTTTTGAAATAAAAGAGGGGTTGAACGAGGGTGATAAAGTAGTCGATAAAGCGCTTTTCTTGCTTGATAGCGACGCGTTGACGAATGCGCTGTACGAGAGCGAAGAAGATGAGGATTGGTAGAGATGATCGATAAAATAATAGACTTTAGCGTAAAAAACAGATTTTTGGTACTACTGTTTACCGCTTTGCTTTTGGGAGGCAGCTTCTGGGCCGTTAAAAATACCTCCTTGGACGCATTGCCGGATATCTCTCCGCCTCAAGTGATCGTACAGGTAAAATGGCAGGGGCAAGCTCCCAAGATCATCGAAGATCAGGTGAGTTATCCGCTTATCTCAAATCTAATGAGTCTTCCCGGGATCAAAACGGTTAGAGCTATGAGCAGTTTTCAAAACGCTCTTATATATGTTATCTTTAAAGATGATGTAAATATATATGACGCAAGAGATAGGATACTAGAGCAGTTGGCTCAATTGGCTCCTACATTTCCAAAAGGCGCCGAGGTTACTATGGGACCCGATGCCACCGGTGTGGGATGGGCGTACGAGTATGCGCTTAAATCCGACACTCTTTCGCTGGATGAGCTTAGAAGTTTACAGGATTATTATTATAAATACGCGCTTTTGGGAGTCGATGGAGTAAGCGAGATAGCGAGTATCGGCGGTTTTGTCAAAAACTATGAGATAAAATTGGATCCCGATAAACTTCGCCTTTACGATATAAGCGTAAACGAAGTCATAAACAAAGTTAGAAAAAACAACAACGATCAAGGCGGACGAGTTATACTTGAGGGAGGTTTTGAAAAAATTATCCAAGCTCTGGGATATCTTAAAAATAGAGTCGAGATGGAAAATATTACGATTAAAACCGTTGACTCGATCCCTATACGGATAAAAGATATAGCCCAAGTCGATATAGTGCCGGCAAGCAGAAGAGGCATGGCCGATTTAAACGGGGAGGGTGAAGTAGTCGGAGGAATCGTCGTCGTTCGTTTTGGCGAAAATCCGTATAAAGTTATAAAAGATATCAAAGAAAAGTTGAAAACTCTTCAAGTGCCGGGAGTGGAAATCGTAGAGACTTACGATAGAAGCTCTCTGATAGACAAAGCGATCAAAACCCTTGAACATACGCTTATAGAGGAGAGTATTATCGTTATGGTTATCGTCGCTCTTTTTTTACTTCATATTCGAAGCGCATTGATCATAATTCTCATTTTACCTATAACCGTGGCTTTTACATTTTTGCTTATGAAAATATTCGGTATCGGTTCAAATATCATGTCGCTTG
This sequence comes from Campylobacterales bacterium, assembly GCA_027081495.1. Classification (GTDB taxonomy): domain Bacteria; phylum Campylobacterota; class Campylobacteria; order Campylobacterales; family QNZT01; genus QNZT01. The sequence continues at coordinate 10,732 of JALWKJ010000034.1, forward strand.
GAGGTATAGCGATCGCCATAGGAGCTATGGTCGATGCGGCGATAGTTATGGTGGAAAACGCGCATAAATATATTCATAAAGAGATAGCGAAAAAGGGATCCATTAGCGCAAAGGAAAGAAAGAGGATCATTATATCTTCGGCAAAGATGGTGGGCAAGCCGATCTTTTTCGCTCTTATGCTGGTAGTAGTTTCGTTTTTACCGATTTTCGCTTTAAGCGGACAGGAGGGAAGACTCTTTAGTCCGCTTGCATATACGAAAACATTCGCCATGATCGTAGGGGCTCTTTTATCCGTAACTCTCGTGCCCATTTTGATGCTCTTTTTTATAAAAGGTCATATTATTTCCGAAGAGAAAAATCCGCTCAATAGGTTTTTTCAGATACTTTATGTTCCGTTTCTTAAAATTTCTCTAAAATTTAGATATCTCGTTCTTCTTGGAGGAGTTTTGGCGCTGGTTTTTATCTATCCCCTTTATAAAAAACTAAACTGGGAATTTATGCCTATGATGAATGAACAGACTTTTATGTATATGCCCGTAACTCCTTACGGCATAGGGATAGATCTCTCAAAAGAGCTTACTCAAAAAAGCGACGCCATCATAAAGAGTTTTCCCGAAGTTTCAACGGTATTTGGCAAAGCCGGCCGCGCGGATACCGCAACCGATCCGGCGCCGCTTGCGATGATCGAGACGATTATATCGTTTAAACCCAAAGAGGAGTGGAGAGAGGGGGTTACTTACGCTTCTTTGTTAAAAGAAATGGAGCAAAAGCTTCAAATTCCGGGACTTATAAATTCATGGACTTATCCCATAAGAGGGCGAATAGATATGCTTTTAACCGGTATCAGAACTCCTCTTGGGATAAAGCTTTTTGGATCAAAGCATAAAGAGCTTGAAGAGTATGCTTCAAAGATAGAGGAGAAGTTAAAAGATTTTAATTTAACTCTCTCCGTATCTCATGACAATACGAATAACGGCTATTATATCGATATAGATATAGACCAAAAGGCGATAAGCCGCTACGGTATAAACAAACAGGATATTCTTGATACCGTCTCTTACGCTATCGGCGGCGCGAGGATTTCCACAAAATTTGAAGATCTTCAAAGATATCCCATCTCTGTGCGTTTTAGCGGCGAATTTAGAGACGATATAACAAAACTTGAAAATCTTACCATTAAAACAAAGCTGGGATTTCATCCCTTAAGGGAGTTTGCGAAATTTGCCTATAAACAAAACGCTTCCGTTATCAAGTCCGAAAAGGGACTTGGAGTAAATTTTATCTATATTACGCCAAAGCCCGGAGTATCTCCCAAACAGTATAAGGACGAAGCGTCGAAAATATTGAAAAAGATGACTTTTCCAACGGGTGTTTATTATGAATGGGCGGGGCAAAGTCAATATCTTGAATCGGCTATGAAAAGATTACAATACATCATACCGGCCGTTTTTGTAATCATATTTTTACTTATCTATTTCGCGCTGCGGGATATCGCTTATGCTGCAATAGTCTTTTTCACTCTCCCTTTTGCCATGATAGGAGGGTTGTGGCTTGTCGGATTTTTGGATTTTAACTTATCCATAGCCGTTGTGGTCGGATTTTTGGCATTGCTGGGAATTGCCGCGGAAACCGCTATCGTTATGATGGTATATCTTGATGAAGCGTATGTAGAGGCGAAAAAAAGCGCTAAATCGTTTGGCGTTTTGGATTTAAAAGAGGCCGTCATAGACGGCGCGGCATTGAGACTAAGACCGAAGCTTATGACGGTTTTCGCGATTTTGGGAGGTTTGGTACCGATCTTGTATATAAACGGCGTGGGAAGCGAAGTGATGCAACGAATAGCCGTTCCGATGATCGGAGGTATGATAAGCTCAAGCGTGTTGACGCTCATAATCATTCCCGTGCTATTTTTTATTTTGAAGTTAAAAAGTGTAAAATAGAAAAGATTTCTATTTTTGGGGTTTGATATGTTTAAAGCGCTGCTGTTTATTTTACTGCTTTTTGTTAGCGGATGTATGGAGATCGTGAAAGAAGAGGAGCAGCAAGAGCTTGATTTAAAATATATAAAACAGAGCGTTCTTTTGAGCAGAAACGAAATGACCGCATTTGTAAATGTCGGAAATTACGGTATATATATTATCGATATTTCCGACACGAGAAACCCGAAACTCATCAAAAGATATAAAACCGACGCAAGCGTTTACTCTATAAGCCTTAAAGATAATACTCTTTTTAGCGCCAACGATAAAGAGGGAGTCGAGATCTTGGATGTAAGCGATCCTTACGATATGACTACTATGGCTTATCTAAATATCAAAGATGAGCTCGCCCGCAGCGTGAGACTTAGTGAAGACTCCTCAAAACTGGCGGTAGGAACAAATAAAGGAGTAGTTCTTTTTGACGCTACGAATCTTTCTTATCCGCAATATCTCGGCAGGTACGATACAAACGGCAGTATCAAAGATATAAGATTTTCAAAAGATTCAAAAACCCTCTTTTTGGCAAATTTTAAATACGGTCTTGAGATTTTGGATATAGATTTTCCTTCATATCCCCAAAGGGCGTCTAGTATCGTCTTTGAAGGAAACGGTTGTGATTTGGAGTTTGATAAAAACTTCCGAGATCTTTTTACCGCTAGTTTGACAAGCGCTTTAAAAGTGGTCGATGTAGAGGATAGAGAAAGACCGGAAGTAAAATATATATACGACGCTCATGATGTAAGCATGATCTGGGATATCGCTCTTGGGTCGAATCTGTTTGCAAAAAGGGTATATCTGGCAAAATCCGAAAGAGGTTTTGAGATAGTGGATTTTAAAAATCCCGACGATCCGAAGAGAGTAGCGTTTTTTGATACAAACGGCACGACAAGAGGAGTAGCGGTAAACAGGTCGGAAACTAGAGTATTTGTGGCCGACGGAAAGGAGGGATTTAAGATTTTTGACATAAGCCGTAAAGATTCTCCCAAAAAGATCGGATATCTTTCATGGTAAATGAATTTTCAGAGCACTCGATTTAAGATCTTGGCAAAAGAGTCGATATATAGTTATACGAAAGAGATTTTGTATTCTGTTTAAAAAGGATCGACTTTTATGCGAAAAGCCATAAGTTTAATCGAACTTGTTTTAGCCATCATAGTCATAGCCATATCGGTTATGTCTGTTCCGATGATGTTGCAGCAGAGTGCAAAAAGCGATAATTTTTCGATGGTGCAAGAGGCCATTTTAGCCGCTAGAACGAAGATGGGAAATATCTTGAGTTTTAGATGGGATAGAAACTCGCTTGATACCAACAATACGAACGGTCGCTTTCGGGCTCTTGATGTTATCTCGGGCGCGGCGGCTTTGGATAGAAACAACACTTATTATGAAGAGAGGCGCATAGGTCATGTTTACGGCGATCTTAGAAGAAAGATGTTTGCCGTAGAGACGAATGTTTCTACTTTCGTAATCGCTCCAAATGATACCAATTTTACGAATATAAACGATTTTGACGCAAAAAGCGCGACTATAGACTGGAAGGGAGCAAATTCCGCGACGGATCGTTACGAATATCTGGATCGAGAATTGAACTTGACTACAAGAGTTTTTTATATAGCCGACAATACCGTTGATTATAACGCTACTAGTATAGATTTCGTATTTGATACGGCAAGCGCGAAAACTATCAAAAATATAAATAACTCTACGAATATCAAAATGATAGAACTTAATGTAACAAGCCAAAATTATTTACCGTTTGTTTTTAGGACATTTTCATGTAATCTCGGCGAATCGAGACTTCTTTCAAGGCCTCTTCCATGAGAGATATAAAACAAAACAAAAGATCTAAAGCCGCATTTACTCTCGTAGAGATCATAATGGTCATCATCGTCTTGGGTATAGTTTCGATGATAGGCACAAATATCATCGCCCATATGTATGAGAATTACATGAGATCGAAATATATAAATGAACTTGAGCAAAAAACCGAACTAGCCCTTGAGATCATCACTCATAGACTTCAATATCGCGTAAAATCTTCCGCCATCGTTAGAGAAAAAGGAACAAACAATACCCAATGGCTAAACTCCGAGGATTTAAACGCGTCGTACGATATGCTTGAGTGGATCGGATACGAGTATGAATCGTTTAGGGGAGAAAACAACGGGACTATGACTGTTCCCGGATGGAGCGGTTTTGTAGATCTTAACAACTCCGAAACAAATGTTACTCAGATAGTTACGAGCGGTTCAAATCTGGATTTTAGCGTTAAAATGATCAAAATGCTCTCTTACGATAAAGTCGATCTTAACGCTTCGGCGGGAAAAAATCTTCCCGCGATAATCTTTAAACAGTTAAGCAGTAACGATATCTCGGGATTTGGATGGGATTGGAGCAACAACGATCATAACTATACTCTTAGGGTTAGAAAAGATCCGACAAGAAACGATGTGTTGATTTTTGATGAAAATATTAGCTCTTTGGGCGTAACGGAGTTAAAAGAGCAGTATTATCTAGCCTGGAGCGCGTACGCTTTAGTTCCCGAAGGCGATGAGAATGATTTCAATCTCACTCTTTATTATAATTATCAGCCGTGGTACAACGAACACTATAATTCGGCAAACAAAAATATAAAAAGAGCTCTTGTCGCCGAACATGTAACGAGTTTTAAATTTTTACAATCGGGAAATACGGTTCGCGTGAAGCTCTGCATAGGAGACGGTAATCAAACCGGAAGCAGCTTTGGATTTTGTAAAGAGAAGGCGGTGTTTTGATGCGTAAAGGGTTTAGTCTTATCACGGCGATAATTATTATGATGGCTGTTTCGCTATTGATGACGATGATGATTTCCCTCTCTTCATCAACCGTAAAAACGACAACCGATATGTATCTCAAAGAGCAGGCGCAGTTGTTGGCAAGAAGCGCGACCGAGTATGCTCTGCTAGCGATTTCAGGTCATGACAATACGAAAAACTGTATAAAAAATATCAATATATCATATCCAAACTCGACAACCGTAACTCATGAAATGAATATCTCGATCCTCTATATGGGCAGAGGGATATCAAACTGCGGCTCTCATCTTCTTGAGAACAATGTAACCACGGATGATTCGAATCTTACGGCTATTATCGATGTGATCGTTTCGGTTAGAGCCGATACGACGGGTATTACTGAACCTATCAGAATTCATAGACGAACGATACAAAAACCTTAATTGAGTCTTTTTAAAAATGATACTTCTCTCAAACGGCTTCACGGCGGGTTCCTAAAATTTGGGACAAATTTTGATTCTGCCGCTGCAGATGTTGTTCGAGAATCATATTCTTCAAAAGACTCAATTATAAAAAGCTAATCAAATTCTCATCAATTTGTGTTATAATCGCGAAAAAATTCAAGGTAAATCGTGTTTATAGACAATGTTGAACTAACGCTTAGTTCAGGAAAAGGCGGAGCGGGCTGCGTTTCGTTTAGGCAGGAAAAGTTTGTTTTAAAAGGCGGACCCGACGGCGGCGACGGCGGAAGAGGGGGAGATGTTTTTTTTCTTGTTGATAAAAACGCTCATACTCTCTCGTCGTTTCGAGGTAAAAATCATCTAAAAGCCAAAAACGGCAAACCCGGAGAGGGGCGTAAAAAATACGGTAAAAAAGGCGAATCTTTAACCGTAGTCGTACCTCCGGGAACTCAAGTCATAGATTCTCAAAGCGGCGAAGTGCTTTTGGATTTAACTCAAGACGCACAAAGAGTCAAGTTCCTCGAGGGCGGAAAAGGAGGGCTTGGAAATTGGCATTTTAGAAGCTCGACGAATCAAAGACCTACATATGCTCAGCCGGGACTTCCGGGCGAAAGTAAAGATGTGCGGCTGGAGCTTAAACTCATAGCGGATGTTGGATTGGTCGGTTTTCCCAATGTCGGTAAATCGACTCTTATCTCCACCGTCTCAAACGCTACTCCGGAGGTGGCAAATTACGAGTTTACGACGCTAACGCCAAAACTGGGGGTGGTTCAAATCGATGATTTAAACTCTTTTGTAATGGCGGATATTCCCGGTATCATAGAGGGAGCCAGCGACGGTAAGGGGCTTGGAATCGATTTTTTGCGACATATAGAGAGAACTAAATTTTTGCTTTTTATGATCGATTTGGCAAATTACCGACCTCTAAACGAGCAGTACGAGACTCTAAAAAAAGAGTTGAAAAACTTCTCCTGTAAACTGGATGAAAGAAATTTTGCCGTAGCGCTTACAAGAATGGACGCCTTAAGCGTCGAGGAAGCGGCATATAAAAGCGAGCAATTTTTAAAATACTTAAACTTGCCGAAAACCGATACCGAAAATAGATACCGTTTTGATGAAAGGTTCGCTTTTTTTGTTCAAGAAAATGAATTTACGCAAGAGATCGAAAGAAATATTCCGTTATTTGTCGCGCCTATATCCTCTCTATCGAAAGTAAATATAAATCCTTTAAAATACGCTCTGTTAGAGGGTATGCAAAAACGAAGCGGGGATTTTGCATGAAAAGAATCGTGGTAAAAGTCGGCTCTCATGTATTGAGCGAACAAAATAGACTGGCAAAAGATAGAATCGATAATCTTGTGGAGTTTTTAGCGGATCTTCACAAGATATACGAAGTTATTTTAGTCTCTTCCGGCGCGGTCGCGGCGGGATACTCAAAGCTTAAAATCGATAAATCGAAACTTCCGAACAGGCAGGCGATAGCGTCGGTGGGGCAGCCGTATCTGATGAGCGTATATCAAAAAAAATTCAACCTATATGAGATTTTGAGCGCTCAGGTTCTTTTGACCGCCGATGATTTCGATTCGAGAAAAAGAACTCATCACGCAAAATGCGCCGTAAATACGCTTTTAAAACACAAAGTCATACCTATCATAAACGAAAACGATACTACGGCGACGGAAGAGTTGGTTTTTGGGGACAATGATCAGCTCTCATCTCGCGTGGCTTACTATTTTGACGCGGATATGCTTGTAGTTTTGTCGGATATTGACGGCTATTACGATAGCGATCCCAGAGTTGATCCAAAAGCGAAACTTTATTCGAAGGTCGCGTCGATAAAAGCGGAAGATTTGCAGATTAAGTGCAATCCAAATCATACATTCGCGACCGGCGGAATAACTACAAAATTGAAAGCGGCAGATTTTTTACTAAAAAGAGGCAGGCAGATGTACATGACAAGCGGTTTTGATTTAAGCGACGCGAAAAACTTTTTGCTAGGATCGGTTCAAAGCGGCGGAACCCATTTTGTAAAAGAGCGCGGATGAAAATAGTATTTATGGGAACGCCTTCATACGCTACGGTAATACTGAAGGCTCTTTTGGACGATGAAGCGTTTGATGTCGTATCGTTGATAACCCAGCCCGATAAACCGGTCGGCAGAAATCGGATTTTAACCCCTCCCGATACGAAGAGTTACTGCATGAAAAATCGTATAGATATCGATATTTTTCAACCGGCGACATTAAAATCGAAAGAGAGTCTAAGATATATAAAGTCAAAAAAACCCGATTTTATTGTCGTAGCCGCGTTTGGACAGATTTTGCCCAAAGAGATTCTTGAAACTGCCGTTTGTATAAATCTTCACGCCTCGCTGCTTCCCAAGTATAGAGGCGCTTCTCCTATACAAAGCGCGATATTCGATATGCAAAAATATAGCGGCGTTACCGCTATGAAGATGGACGAGGGATTGGATACGGGCGACATTCTCTCTTATAGTATTATTGAAATCGATCAGATGGATGCGATAGAGCTGTTTGACTCTCTTTCAAATTTAGCGGCGTCTTTGTGCAAAAAAACACTTTTGCGATATGATGATTTAAAACCTTTAAAACAACATGATTTTGACGGCAGTTACGCAAAAAAGATCAAAAAAGCCGACGGCAAAACTTTTTTTGACGATGCGCAAAAGATCTTTGCGAAATACAAGGCTTTTATATCATGGCCTGGTATCTATCTTGAAAGCGGTTTGAAGTTGAAAAAGATAGCTTTAAAAGAGAGAGAAAAAAAGTATAATAGCGGTGAAATTTTAGAGATAAAAGAGCAAAGTATAGTCGTAGGCTGCAAAAAAGGAAGTATCGAGATTACAAGAGTCCAGCCTCCTTCAAAAAAAGAGATGTCCGTTTTGGACTATATTCGCGGAAAAAGGCTAAAAGTTGGAGATAATTTGCTTTGAAGAGATAAATTCTACACATATTTATCTAATAGAGACCGTTAAAAACGAAAAAATCACTCCTCCCGCCGCCGTTTATGCAAAAAAACAAAACGACGGCATAGGCAGCCGCGGAAACAGATGGCGCTCTTTGGAGGGAAACCTTTTTTTATCGTTTTGCGTTAAAAGGAGCGATATCGATCCCGCTTTGCCGATTCAATCGACTTCAATATATTTTTCATATATTTTAAAAGAGCTTTTAAACAAAAAGGGTTCAAAAATTTGGCTAAAATGGCCGAACGATTTTTATATAGAAGATAAAAAAGCCGGAGGGGTAATAACGGCCGTTTTAAAAGATGAGATCATAGTCTGCTCCATCGGTCTAAATTTAAAAAACGCGCCGCAAGATTTTGCGAAACTCGATATAGATATCGATAGGGAAAATTTGCTCCAAAGCTATTTTTTAAAATTAAAAGAAGATATTTTTTGGAAGGATATATTTAGAAAATATAAGGTAGAATTTTTGCAATCTACAAAGTATAGTTTTTATGATAAATGGTTGCAAAAAAGAGTCTCTTTAGAGGGTGCTTTGTTGCAAAACGACGGATCGATTATACTAAATAATAAAAGGATATATAGTCTAAGATGAGTGAAATTATAGCGATAGCAAATCAGAAAGGCGGCGTTGGCAAAACAACTACAGCAGTGAATCTTGCCGCTTCACTTGCTGTTGCTGAAAAAAAAGTGCTTTTAATCGACATAGATCCTCAGGCAAACGCGACGACGGGTTTGGGATTTGCAAGAAGCGATTATGAGTTTAATATTTATCATGTACTCATAGGTCGAAAAAAGATTTCTCAAACGATTCTCAACACTTCTATCGATATGCTCGATTTAGTACCCGCCAATATCGGTCTTGTCGGATTGGAAAAAGATTTTTACGATAGCGGTATCAAGCATAAAGAGTCGGTTCTAAAAAACAGGCTTGAGGAGGTTAAAAACGAATATGATTATATCATCATAGATTCTCCTCCCGCTCTTGGACCCATAACGATAAACGCGCTTAGCGCGGCGACCTCCGTCATAATCCCCATACAGTGCGAGTTTTATGCGCTTGAAGGAGTCGCCCAGCTTTTAAATACGATCAAATTGATTAAAAAAACCATTAACCCGAAACTTAAAATAAAAGGTTTTTTACCTACAATGTACAGTTCTCAAAACAATCTCTCAAAAAATGTTTTATATGATCTTGAACAACATTTCAGCAGTAAACTTTTTACGAGCGAGATGGATGACGAATATATCGTTATTCCGAGAAATGTAAAACTCGCCGAATCGCCGAGCTTTGGAAAACCGATACTTCTTTATGATATAAAATCGAGCGGTTCTATGGCGTATCAGGATCTTGCGCAGTCGATCATGGCGGCTAGTTAAAAGGAAAAAAGATGTCGAAAAATAGATTGGGTAGAGGTTTGAGCGCGATTTTAGATGATGTGGAAGACGCTTACAGGCAGGATATACAGAGTGACTCGACGGTAATTAAAGATATAGCGCTTGACGAGATTACGCCAAATATTTATCAGCCTCGTAAACATTTTGATGAAAACGCGCTTGAAGAGCTTTCAAGATCGCTAATAAAACATGGACAACTTCAGCCTATCGTAGTCATTCAAAAGGATGACAAGTATATGATCATTGCCGGAGAGAGAAGGTTTCGCGCGGCGAAGCTGGCCGGTTTTGATACTATAAAAGCGGTAATCGCCGATTATGAGAATGAAAATTTAAGAGAGCTCGCGCTTATAGAAAATATTCAAAGAGAAAATCTATCTCCTCTTGAACTCGCTCAATCATATAAAGAGTTGATCGAAGAATATCAGATCACTCAAGAGGCTCTAGGCGAGATAATTCATAAAAGCCGCTCGCAAATAACGAATACCTTAAGATTGTTGCAGCTTACCCCATATACTCAATCGCTTTTGACCCAAAGCAAAATCAGCCAAGGTCATGCAAAAATGCTCGTAGGGCTCGACAAGGATTCGGAAAAGTTGATCGCGGATACTATCGTCGGTCAGAAATTAAGCGTAAGAGAGACGGAAGAGCTTATTAAAAATCTCAAAAATCCAAAAGAGAATGAAAAAAAAGTTACTACCGCAAAAAAATATGAAGAGTTCGATACTCTTGGCGAAGTGGTAAAAAAACTTGATTCATTCGGCATAAAAGCCTCTAAAAGTAAAAATAAAATCGTCATTTCATTTACGGATAACGCCCAAATTAAGAGTTTCTTATCCGTTCTATCAAGAGATTAAATTTTTATTTATAATTATTATGGTAAAATCTTACGAATTTTTCAAAAGCTATAATTGAAAATACTTACAAAAGGCTACTTATGTTAGACATAAACATCGGTTTACTACTTTTCGTCGCGGTTTTGTTTCTCTCCTTGATCTATATTTTGAACAAAATGCTCTATATTCCTCTTTTGGCGTTTATGGATAAAAGAGATGAAACGATTAAAAAAGATCTATCTCTCGCAAAAGAGATGGACTCGGATATGGACAAAGCTTTAAATGAAGCCAACAAAACGATTTTGGAGGCTAAAGGGCAAGCTCATGAAATTCGTCAAGAAGCTCTTGAGAAAGCGAAAGAGAAATCTCAAAACAAGATTTCCAAAATTCAAAAAGAGCTCGAAGAAAAATACGAAGCTTTTGCAAAATCTCTTCATACCGAGAAAGATAATCTTAAAAAGACAATTGAAGCGAAAGTTCCCCAGTATCAGAATTTAATTCAGTCAAAATTAAAAAACATATCATAAAGGAGTGCAGTTGAAAAAAAAATATTTACTATTGCTTCTATTGCCGGTATTTTCTTTCGCTTCCGGCGAGCAGACGAGCGAAGGAACGGATATAGTCGCAAGGACGGTGAATTTTCTGATTTTCGCCGGTATATTGTATTATCTCATCGCGGATAAGATCACGGCTTTTTTTAAAACCAGAACCGCCGATATCGCGAATAGACTCACATCTATACAAGATATGCTAAACGCGTCGAAAGAGAAAAAAGAGGATGCCTTAAACGAAGCCGCACAAGCGAAAGAAAAAGCTAAAGAGTTAATAGAAGTCGCTAAAAAAGAGGCTCTTTTACTAACAAAAAAAGTCGAAGAAGATACTGAATCCGAAATCTTATATCTAAAAAAGGCTCTTAACGAAAGAATGGAGATCGAAGAGAAAAAAATGACCAAAGAGGTTGTTTCGGAAGTAATCGACGAAATGTTTAAAGAAGATAAAATTTCATTAAGCAATGAGGACTTTTTAAAAATTATCAAAAAAAAGGTAGCCTAAATGAGTGATGTAGCGAAAAAATATGTCAAGGCATTGATAAAAACGCTTGATGACAATGAACTTCAAACGCTTTTGGAAGTTTTAAATTCAATCGTACCGGCATACAAAAATAAAAAATTTCTTTCAATCATTCAAAGCAGCGAATTGACAAAAGAGCAAAAGAGTTCTTTTCTGTTCTCGCTTTTTGAGAGTGATGATAAAAAAATCGAAAATTTTATAAAGCTGCTCGTTCAAAACGACAGGGTAGAGATACTTCCCGATGTAGCAAAAGATCTTTCAAATCAACTTGCAATCAAAAACAACAGATTTGTCGGGCTTTTGATTAGCGGTAAAAAAGTCAAAGCGCAGCAGATAAAAGAGATCGAAGAGACTCTCTCTAGCAAATTTAACGCTGAAATAAAGTTAAAAAATAAAGTTACCGGATATTCGGGTCTAAAAGTCGAGATAGAGAGTCTTGGGGTTGAGATCGGATTATCGACACAAAGATTAAAGCAACAGATTGCTCAGACAATTTTAAACGCAATATAAATTAAAAAGGAGAAGTTAGTGAGTGCAAAAGTAAAAGCCGATGAGATCAGCAGTCTCATTCAGGAGAGAATAGAAAATTTCGAACTAAGCGTTGATATCGAAGAGACGGGTAAAGTAATAGAGTTTGCCGACGGTATCGCCAGAGTTTACGGGTTAAACAATGTTATGGCCGGTGAAATGGTTGAATTTGAAAGCGGCGATCGCGGTATGGCTTTAAACCTTGAAGAGTCCATAGTGGGTATAGTGGTGCTTGGTAAAGGAAGCGAAATAAAAGAGGGCGCAAGCGTTAAAAGATTGGGAAGACTTTTAAAAGTACCCGTCGGCGATGAAATGGTAGGAAGAGTCGTAAATCCTTTAGGCGAGCCGATTGACGGAAAAGGAAATATCGAAGCGACCGAGTTTAGATTCGTTGAAGAGAAAGCACCCGGTATCATGGCTAGAAAATCTGTTCACGAGCCGCTTCAAACAGGTATAAAAGCGATAGACGCGCTTGTTCCCATAGGAAGAGGTCAAAGAGAGCTTATCATCGGCGATAGACAAACCGGAAAAACTACCGTTGCGATAGACGCTATCATAAATCAAAAAGGTCAAGATGTCGTATGTATTTATGTGGCGATCGGACAGAAACAGTCAACCGTAGCGCAAGTCGTAAAAAGACTTGAAGAGCATGGAGCGATGGATTATACGATCGTCGTAAACGCCGCCGCAAGCGAATCGGCCGCATTGCAATTTCTTGCGCCTTATGCCGGCGTTACGATGGGCGAATACTTCAGAGACAACGCGAGACACGCGCTTATCATATATGACGACTTGACAAAACATGCTATCGCATACAGAGAAATGTCGCTTATTTTAAGAAGACCTCCCGGTCGTGAAGCTTATCCCGGAGATGTATTTTATTTGCACTCGAGACTTCTTGAAAGGGCGGCGAAATTAAGCGACGCCTTGGGAGCCGGTTCAATGACGGCTCTTCCGATAATCGAAACTCAAGCGGGCGATGTTTCGGCTTATATTCCTACGAATGTTATCTCGATAACGGACGGTCAAATCTTTCTTGAGACCGATCTTTTTAACTCCGGAATAAGACCCGCCATCAATGTCGGCTTATCGGTTTCTCGTGTCGGAGGCGCGGCGCAGATTAAAGCGACTAAGCAGGTTTCCGGAACCCTAAGACTGGATTTGGCGCAATATCGCGAACTTCAGGCTTTCGCTCAGTTTGCTTCGGATCTTGACGAAACAAGCCGTAACCAGCTTGAAAGAGGTGAGCGAATGGTCGAAGTTTTAAAACAAGGACCATATTCTCCGGTGCCGATAGAGAGACAAGTCGTCATAATCTATGCCGGCGCTAACGGATATCTTGACGATATACCCGCATCCGATGTAACGAAATTTGAAGCGGAGCTTTATCCGTTTGTCGAAGCCAAATATCCGGAATTGTTTAAAAATATCGCTACAAATAAAAAGATCGACGATGAAACGAAAGCGCTTTTAAATAAAGTCCTGGACGAGTTTAAATCTACATTTGTGGTTAAATAAGGCTAAATATGGCAAATCTAAAAGATATTAAAAGAAATATCAAAAGTGTTAAAAATACTCAAAAGACAACTCGTGCGATGAAGCTTGTTTCTACGGCGAAACTTCGCCGTGCCGAGGAAGCCGCCAAGAGAGCCAGAATTTATGCCGACAAGTTAAACGAAATGCTTTTTGAGATTTCCGAAAAGATAAACAAATTTAAAATCGGAGGCTCGACCAGTAAATTTTTTAATAAAGTCGAGAATCCAAAAACGGTAGATATCCTTTTTGTAACCGCCGACAAAGGATTATGCGGGGGGTTTAACGCGCAGACGATCAAAGAGGTAAAAAGAGTTATGCAAGAGTATGAAAGCAAGGGCTCGTCGGTTCGTCTTAGATGCGTCGGAAGAAAAGGTATTGATTTTTTCAATTTTCAAGGAATAGATATTTTAGATAAATATATCGGCATAAGCGCCGCTCCTACATATGAGAAGGCTCAAGAAGTTATCCAAAAAGCCGTAGATTCGTTTGTCAATGAAGAGACCGACACGATAGTGCTTATACATAACGGTTATAAAAATATGATAACCCAAGAGATGAAAACCGTTCATCTCATGCCTGTCGATACGATCGATATCGAAGATAAAGAGGATGAGTCTATGATGGAGATCGAAGCCGAAGACGAGGAGAAGATTCTTGACGAATTGATAAGAAAATATTTTGAGTATAATATGTTTTACGCTTTGATAGATTCGCTCGCGGCCGAGCATAGCGCTAGAATGCAGGCGATGGATAACGCTACAAACAACGCTAAAGAGAGAGTCGAACAGTTGACTATCCAGTACAATAAAGCTAGACAAGAAGCGATAACTACCGAACTTATTGAAATTATAAGCGGTATGGAATCATTAAAATAAGAAAAAAATAGGTAAAAGGAGCATTATAGATGGAAGGTGTTATTTCACAGGTCATAGGACCTGTAGTCGATGTTGATTTTGAAGGATATGTTCCGGAAATCAACGAAGCGATCGAGGTAAATTACGAAGTTGAGGGAGTAAAGCAAAAGCTTATTCTTGAAGTTGCCGCAATTGTCGGCGACAATCGCGTAAGAACTATCGCGATGGATATGAGCGAGGGACTTGTAAGAGGTCAAAAAGTTAAGGCGATGGGAGCTCCGATCAAAGTTCCGGTAGGCGAAGAGGTTCTTGGCAGAATCTTCAATGTCATAGGCGATCCGATCGATGAAGCCGGAGAAGTTAAAGCCAAAGAGTACTGGTCGATTCACAGAGATCCTCCCGTATTTGAAGACCAAAGCACTAAATCGGAGATTTTCGAAACTGGTATAAAAGTGGTCGATCTTTTGGCTCCTTACGCAAAAGGCGGTAAAGTCGGTCTCTTTGGAGGCGCGGGCGTGGGTAAAACCGTTATTATCATGGAGCTTATCCATAATGTCGCTTTTAAACATAGCGGTTATTCCGTATTTGCGGGCGTCGGTGAAAGAACCAGGGAAGGTAACGACCTATATGAAGAGATGAAAGAGTCGAATGTTCTCGATAAAGTCGCCTTATGTTACGGTCA
>JALWKJ010000035.1 GCA_027081495.1 Campylobacterales bacterium
ACAATCATGAGATCGACAATGTAACCATCTATGGTTTAGGCGCCGCATACAATCCAAACGATCCGGTGCATATCTCCATAGACGATGTTTCAAAACTTGAGGGAGACGCAAACACGACCGAATTTTTGTTTACGGTTAGTCTCGATAAAGCGGCGGATAAAAATGTAAGCTTCTGGTACACCGTAACAGACGGCAGCGACGGTGATGAGAGCGAATATCACGGAGCCGTACAAAATGCGGGAGATCCGGATGCCGAACACGATTATATAGGTTCAGCAAACTATGTTACGATTCCAGCCGGCGAAACGGAGCTAAAAATTCCGGTTAAAGTCGTAGGAGATATAAATATCGAAGAAGATGAACGATTTTTCGTCGATCTTTATGAACAAACCGACAATGCCGTCATTGACGATAGAAGAGGCGAGGGAATAATCTTAAATGATGATTTGCCTCCCGTTAGCGAGTATAGGTTTGATGTGTGTGAATTTAAAAATTCGAAAGTAATCGATGCGCAGTCAAATGTTGACGCTACGGCAAAAAACGGGGTTAAAACGGTCAATGACGGAAAAATTAAAAGAGCCGCAAAGTTTAACGGTAAAAATTATATAGACGCCGGCGATTCGTTCAATGAAATCTTCGGCTCTACGAATAACCAGTTTACGATCAGCGCTTGGATAAAGCCTGAAAGTTTATCCGATAAAAAGACAAATCATAATACAAAAAATACATTTATAGCAAAAGCGTCCGATCCCAAAAACGACAATTTGGAAATAGGGGTAAATCCCGACGGTTCCCTTCATCTTTATCTCGATACGAAACGCAAAGACAGCTATGCCGATATCGGAGGGGGTATCACGAAGGATAAGTGGCATTTTGTCGCCGTGAGTTACGACGGGGATAAAGTCATCGTCAATATCGACGGTAAAAGTTATGAGGATTTAGTTACATGGAAAAACGGAACTCAATTAGATCAGGCTAACGGCAGTCCATTTACTATAGGCGCATCGCTTCATGTCGATAACTTTTTTAACGGTTTGATAGATGAAGTAAAGATATACGATGTAGCGTTTGAAGAGGATACTCTTAACGCTATCTATGAAAAAGATAAAAAAGATAACGGTTATAATAGAGATTCGCAAACTTGTATGATCGCGGAGTATCGGTTTGACGCCTGCGACTGGTTTGGAATAGAAAACGAAGTAAGAGATAGCGTAGGGGAAAATCATGGCGTCTCTTACGATGCATTTATTTCCGATGAAGCTAAAATAATCAAATCCGCGGAATTCGATAATTCGCTCATAGAGATAAACAGCGATTTCTCTTTTGTTAAAAAACCTTTTGCTCTATCATTTTGGATATATCCTAAAAAAGTCCCTACTTCATCCTATATGGCCGTAATGGGTAAAGATATAGAAATCTATCTTCGCAAAAACGGTAAAATAAGCATCAACTTGAAGAACAATGAAGATGATTTGTTAAGTAGTGATTTAGTGACTTTTAACGACTGGAATCATATAGTTCTAAGCAGCGACGGTAAAGATATAAGAGTT
>JALWKJ010000036.1 GCA_027081495.1 Campylobacterales bacterium
ATTGGCAAGCTTTAAAGCGGCTCCCGCATCATCAAGTCCCATTTTATTGCTCAGCGCATACAATCCGGAACTATCGGAAACTCCGCCTATAATTCCATACTGCATACCTATTTCCGAAGCTTTGTCGTTATTTATCTCAAGTATTCTGGCTTTTACATAAACCTGTTTTCTTTCGACATCCAATTTTTTAATGATACTCTTTAACACGCTTCTCTCTTTTTTTGTACCGAAAATCATAATGGCGTTTAACTGTTTATCGAAAGTGATATTCGGTCCCTCGCTATTTTTTACGATTGAACCTTTTTCCTTTTTTTGCGGTTGAATTTTTCCGCTCTTTGAAGCTCTTGTTTTTACTTTCGCGCCGTTTTTGTTCGATGAAATATTGTCAATATTTTTTTTAAAGCTTTTATTTGAAATCAACTCTTCCAATATTTCAGAAACGGACTGGGCGTCGGCATTTTTAACATAAACCAGTTCAATATCTTTCTCTTTTTGATCACTTCCTATATCGAGTTTCTTTATAAACGGTAAAATCTTGGCTATGTCTCTTCTGTCCCCCACAAGCGCTATTGAGTTCGAATTTTCATTTTTCACCAACTGTATTTGTTGATTTCTAGACTGTTTTCTGAAAAATGAACTTATCATCTTTTTTATTTCCGGATACGCCGATTCGATGTCTATATTTTTAAAAGAGATATATTTAACCGTTGTGGTAGTATCTCGACCGAGAACATTTATTATATTTTGAATAGATTTTATGTTTGAAGGATAGTCCGTTACGATAAGAGCGTTGTTACTGTTTGCCGTACTTATTTTGCCGTATTTACTAATGAGCGCTTTAGCCTGTTTTAAGACATCTATCGGTTTGACATTTTTACAAGAGAGTACCGCCGTTTGCATTTCATGCAAGTCGCTCTCTCCCAGCATCGGTGGAGCGTTTCTGATAGAATCACTGCTTTTAACGATATTTAGATAACCGTTTTTACTATCGACCATTGCATAGCCGTTATTTAAAAGAGTTTGGTTTAACATAGGTAAAAGCTGATCTTCTCTAATCGGTTTAGTACTTACGAAATTTACTTTTCCTTCTATCCTTTTTGGAATAAGTATATTTTTGTTTGTAGCCTTTGCCACAAGAGTGATAAAATTTTTTAGTGAAAGATTTTTAAAATTGATCTCAACCGTTTTGATATTTTCAAAAGATTTATCACTTTTTTGTTTTAACATATAAGCGTCGGGATAAATCTTTCTCGCTTTTTTCAGTATCTTTTTGGCCTCTTCCCAGCTTTTTATACCCGTAACGGCCAGTCTGTACCGCCATATCGTATGCGACGACGGAACTACGGAAACTCCGTACTCTTGAAAAGATTGTCCCAAAACTTTTTGTTTTAAAAAGTTTTTCTCTTTAAAAAGCGCATTTTGATCTTTTGCCGATTTAACTATAACTTGTATATCGGCATGAACATATGCCGTTAATAAACTTATAATAAAAATAATTTTAAATATATTTATCATGCTTTCTTTTCCTCTTGTTCTATAT
>JALWKJ010000037.1 GCA_027081495.1 Campylobacterales bacterium
ATTCAAAAGGATTTATATGAAAAAATTTACAAAGCAAACTTTGATTTCCACTGCGCTTTTAGCAAGCGTCGTAACCGCATCTGTCGCGTCTGCGAACATAAACGCGTACTCTTTTGACAAAACGACAAAAGATGCGAAATTGTATGTAGAGTTTAAAAAAGGGGATTTTAATCCATACTGGTTTCAAGAAAAAGAAGATTTTGCAATCGTACAAGCTTATGCTTATGAAGTATCTAAAGAGACGCCGAGATATCGTGAATATAAAGAGGGAGATTTTAATCCGTACGGATTTCAAAATTAATTTAATATAAAAAAATATTTTTTATAACGAGGGGAGTGGTAATAAACTCCCCTTTTTCTATTTTTTCTCATGAAGTATTTTATCGAGTTTTTCAAATACTTGGTCGCTTCCTCTTTCCATCTCTTTTAATTCTCCTATCAATCTATCAAAATTGAAATTTCCTTCTTTTATGGTTTCAAAAACTTTGAGTGTGGCGTTGTGTACTATTTTGTGAGGTTCTTCCAGAGATTTAAAGCTTGGCGTATCTTTAAAGTGCGCTGCGCCTTCTCCTTCTTCATACCATTTACCTAAGCGGCAATTGTGATGATTTACGAAAGAAAACTGCTCTTTTTGAGTTATGGCGGAGAGATAAGTGTTTATTTTCCAGACTATATGATCTATCTTTGCGAGAGTCATAAAGATGCGGTCGTTTGTATGACGGTTAAATCGTTGCGTATCTTTCATCAAGCCGGCATTTTCTTTGAGTATATTATTTATTTCGATGATACTTTCGTTTGAGTTTTTGATATTGTCGGACATTTGGCTAAATTGATTACTGATGCTAAGGACATCTTGTTTCATAGTCTGTAAAGATATATTTATCTCGCTTACCGCCTGAACCGTTCTATCGGCCAGTTTTCTTACTTCATCGGCGACTACGGCAAATCCTCTTCCATGTTCTCCCGCGCGGGCGGCTTCAATAGCGGCGTTGAGAGCTAAAAGATTCGTTTGATCGGAGATATCCTTTATCAAAGTGAGGACATTTTCTATTTCGTTCGTTCTTTCCGAAAGCCCTTCTACCGCTTGAGAAGATTCGCATGAAGATTCGCTTAACTCTTCCAGATAATTGGAAACACAGGTCGTTTTTTCGTTAAACTCGGAAATACTGGCAATAAGATTTCCCAGTTTTTTATTTCCCTCCTTGGCATTGCCGACGGATTCAGCCATATTCCCTTGAATATCCATAAGATTTTTCTTTAACTGCTCGTTTTGATACTCCATAAGACCTTTTGGTCTGTGACACTCTTCGTTTGTGTGAGAGTTTTCGTATGAAAGTCTTTCAATCTCCTGTTTTAAACGAAGATTTTCCTCTTTTAAAAATCTATTCTCTTCTTCCAGTATGCCGTTGTCTTCTTGCCGCTCTTTTTTTACAAATGATAACATCCAGTTCCTCCCGGTAATTTTAGGGTATTGCCTTTTGTGTAGATCGGATATTTATATAAAAAATTTATATGCTATAATATAT
>JALWKJ010000038.1 GCA_027081495.1 Campylobacterales bacterium
AATAAAAAAGGGTTTTCTTCTCCTTTTGTGACGCTGCCGTTATCTTTTAAAACCGTGGTTTTTCGATCTTTGTAAGTTATTCTCTCTTTCGCCCCTATAAATATGAAACTATAATTTCCCTCTTCGGTATTTATAGCGCTTTCAAAGAGTAAAGAAATTTCGTTCGGAAATCTCTTTTTTAATTTAGTATAAACGGCGATAGGCGTCAACTGATCAAAAAGTATCTGAAGAGTATGCACCTATTTGATCCTATAGATATATGCGCCGGGATTGATTTTCTCCTTTACGGAAGGCAATTTCATCTTTGCCGCGTTTTTCGAGGCATATGGACCTATAAGAATTTTTTTGATTTTTTTACCGTTTATCGTCATGCTGTGTACGACATAATCAAAACCGGCGTTTTTGATCTTTTTTAGATATCTTCTATCGGGAAAGATATTCGCCGTAGCTCCGACTTGAATAAAATAACCGCTTAGCGTAGAGAGTTTCGTGTTTTGAGGCGTCTTGTCTATGACGGTTGAAAGAACGACCTCTTTTTTAACCGGTTTGGTTTCTTTGATAGGAGTCGTTTTTTTTGTTTCGGGGACGATTTTTGAAGCTGCCTTTTTTATCTCCTCTTTTTTCTCGGTTACGGTTTTTACCGCTTTGTCTTTGATCGTCTCTTTTTGTTTTATGATCTCTTTAGCCAGCTTATCTGCTTTATGGCTAAAATCTTCTTTTGGCTGTTTAAGTTTTTTTATATTTTCATCGATGCTTTTTTTAACGCTCTCTTGAGCTTTTTCTACCGGCGTCTCCTCCGCCGAATCTTGGGCTTTTAGTTTTCTGACCATCTCTTCAAATTTCAAATCCGTCTGTGAAGTTTCATCTATGATAGGCTCTTGTTGAAAAAGCGAATTCGTCTCTTCTACTTTTTTACTTATCCCCTCTATCGCGGCGTCCGTTTTTTTCGTGATACCGTCGCCTATCTGAGCGATATTGCCTTGTGATTTATCGTTTGGATTGTTGATGAGTTTCATAATCACCAGCGCTATCAAAAAAAGAAGCACCAAAGTCGCGGTGGTCAGCAGCAGTTTTTTCGTTTTTTCGGGACCCGATAAATTGCTGCTCTTTTTTTCAAGAACAATATCACTTAAATCATCTGATTTTTTTATCTGTTTTAATTTGTCTTCCATCATCTTTCTCCTGTCATGATATTATTTATTTGAAACTCTATAAACGCTTACATATGTTTTGCCCATGAAGAACCTCTCTCTTTTGCATAAACTTTTTTCGGAAGATTTAGTATATTGAACTCTTTTGGAATATCGGCGTTAGGAAACATTTTCCACTCTCTTGGCAGTTTCATAGCGAGTTTTGCCGAGAGATTTTTTGCCAGTTGGCACCCTTCGTTAAATGTCGTATGACCTTTATGCACATAAACATGAAGATGACCGGGGGTTTTACTCTCGTATGCCGTAAAATTTAAATATCCCTCTTCTCGGAGCATAAGCTGCAGCCTGTGCCAGAATTTTTCGGTATTTCTTCCGTTGTAGTCAAAAACTATGTTTTCCACTTTATCGCGGTCGTTTACCAAAGAGTGCGCGACTATGATTTTACCCTCATCATACTCGTTCATTACCGATCTATTTAGCATTTTGTCGATTCTCTCATATTTATTGAAGATAATTCTCCCTTTATGGTTGATTTTATCGACAATTTTATCTCTTTTTATCCAGTAGTGGTCGGTGATCATTTTAATCAAAGATATATCTACGCTGTACATATTACCCCTAGTAAGTCGCTTTGTCATATATAATAAAATTTTGCGCAAGCTCTTTCATCTCTGTTTTGATTTTAGCATGAAGTTCTTTATCGTTGATATTATCTAAAATATCAGCAATTTTACCCGCAATAATTTCAAACTCTTTTACTCCCATACCTCTTGCCGTAAGCGCCGCCGAACCTATTCGTATGCCGCTTGTTACAAAAGGACTTCTGACTTCTCCGGGAACCGTATTTTTATTTACGGTAATTCCCGCATCGCCCAATGCCTCGTCGGCGTCTTTTCCGCTGAAATCTTTATCCAAAAACGAAACTAAAACCAGATGATTGTCCGTTCCTTTACTTACTATGTCGTAACCTCTTTCTAAAAGAATATCCGCTAAAACTTTTGCGTTTTCTTTTACGGCTTTGGCGTAAGTTTTCCATTCTGGTTTGAGATTTTCGCCAAATCCTACCGCTTTAGCGGCTATGACATGAACCAAAGGTCCTCCCTGAATTCCGGGAAAAATAGCGGAGTTTACTTTTTTCGCTATATCTTCATCGTTTGTCATGATCATTCCGCCTCTTGGACCTCTTAGCGTTTTATGAGTCGTAGTCGTTACGACATCGCAGTGGGGGAAAGGGCTTTGGTGTTCGTTTGCCGCTACAAGACCGGCTATGTGAGCGATATCCGCAAAGAGTATAGCGCCGACTTCATCGGCGATTTCTCTAAATTTTGCAAAATCGATCTCTCTGGGATATGCGCTGGCGCCGCAGACTATGAGTTTTGGTTGAACTATTTTAGCTATATCCAAAACACGGTCGTAATCTATTCTACCGTCAAGCTCGACACCGTAAAAAAAACTCGAATATGTTTTTCCCGAGCTGCTAACTTTCGAGCCGTGAGTCAAATGACCGCCATGACTTAAATCCATACCCAATATTTTGTCGTAAGGCTTTAAGAGAGCCTGATAAACTCCCTGATTCGCTTGAGATCCGGAGTGCGGCTGGACATTTACGAAGTTGCACCCGAAAAGTTCCTTCGCCCTGTCTATGGCAAGCTGCTCAACCGCGTCGGCATATTCGCATCCGCCGTAATATCGTTTATTTGGATAGCCTTCGGCGTATTTGTTCGTAAAAACGGAACCCATCGCTTCCATAACGGCGGGGGATGTAAAGTTTTCGCTCGCTATCATCTCTAGGTGATCTGTTTGTCTTTGCAACTCTTTTTGAAGTATCTCATAAACTTTTGGATCCTCTTTTTCTAAAAAATTCATTCTTTGTCCTCATCTATTTGTTCTTTTTTTAACGGTTTCATTGCCGGGAAGAGTATGACATCTCTTATGGAGCGGCTATTTGTCAAAATCATGGCGATTCTGTCTATGCCTATGCCTTCACCGGCTGTCGGAGGCAGTCCATACCCAAGAGCGTGGACATACTCTTCGTCCATCTGGTGAGCCTCTTCGTCTCCGGCATTTTTATTTTCTATCTGTTTGGCGAATCTCTCATATTGATCTATGGGATCGTTTAGCTCGTTAAAGCCGTTTGCGATCTCTTTACCGGCGATGAAAAATTCAAACCTATCGGCGATCTGCGGATCTTCGTCGCTTCTTCTTGCAAGCGGGCTTATCTCTATGGGATAATGGGTTATAAAAGTAGGATTTATAAGTTTCGGTTCTACAAAAGCGTCGAAAAGTTCGGTTTGCAATTTCGCGATCGAGAGATTTTTCTCGACATTTATATCATGATCTTTAAGATATGAGAACATTTTATCTTTGTTTTGGATTATCTCTTTTGGTATATCTCCTATCTCGGTTAGAGATTCACTCCAAGAGATTCTTTTAAAAGGGGTTTTGAAATCTATCTCCATATCCGCGTATGGAAGTTTTGAGGGCAGATCAAGCTCTTTTAAGAGTCTCTCAAAAAGCTCTTCTGTTAGATTCATCAAATCTTCGTAGTTATGATACGCCCAGTAAAACTCCAGCATCGTAAATTCCGGATTGTGAGTGTGATCCATGCCTTCGTTTCTAAAGTTTCTATTTATCTCAAAAACGGATTCAAAGCCCCCTACGACCAATCTTTTTAGATATAATTCGGGAGCGATTCTGAGATATCTTTGGATATTTAAAGCGTTATGATGAGTTACAAACGCTCTTGCGTTAGCGCCTCCGGCGATGGGGTGCATCATAGGGGTTTCCACCTCTAAAAAACCTTTCTCTTCAAAGAACCTTCTTGTAAGACTTACTATTTTGCTTCTTATTTTAAAAGTCTTTTTTACATCCGGATTCATGATCATATCCAGATATCTGTGTCTGTATCTAAGCTCTTTATCCTGAAGTCCGTGGAACTTCTCCGGAAGCGGTTTGATCGCTTTTGTAGCGAGCTTAAGATCCGTTGCGTGAAGAGAAAGTTCTCCCGTTTTCGTAACAAACGGATAACCCGAGACGGTTATGATATCGCCCACTTCTATCAGTTTTTTAAAAACGCTGTTGTAAAATCCATCCGGAAGATTGTCTCTTGCTACATAAATTTGTAAAATCCCGTTTTCATCTTCGATTTTGACAAAAGCCGCTTTTCCCATAAGACGCAAAAATTTTACTCTGCCGCTTAGCGTAGCGCTCTTGCTTTCGTCTCTTTTTTCCTCGCTGTCAACAATATAGGAAAATCTCTTCTTAAATTCGCTTGTCGTCGTATCTCTCGTAATGTTATGCGGGTAGGGGGATATGCCAAGAGCGTTTAAATCTTCGGCTTTTTGTATTCGTTGTTGTTCGTATTGATTATCAAATATCAACTCTTTCCTCTCTTTGTTTGGTTTGATTTTGTTGGCACTCTTCACAGATGCCGTAAAGCTGCATCAAATGATCCGTAAGTTCAAAGTTATACTTTTTTGCGATCTTTTGTTGTAGATGCTCTATTTGAGTATCTTCGAATTCTATGATTTTACCGCATTTTGTGCATATAAGATGATCATGATGGGGTTTGTTTCCAAGCTCGAACTTTTTACCTTGGGTGCCAAACGAGATCGAAGTCGCAAGTTTGTTTTCTTCAAGCAGATTTAGGGTTCTATAGATGGTCGTTATGCCCGTATTTAATTGCGGATATCTCTCTTTTACCAGAAAATAGAGATTTTCAGGCGTAAAGTGATCCGCATGATCATAAAGCGTTCTTAAAATCGCCTCTCTTTGAGCCGTAAATTTCAAGCCGTTGCTTTTTAAGATAGTTTTGAATGTCTCCAAAAGCTCTTTATATGCAAGCGCTTCAATATTTTTCATAAATAAAAATTACTCTTTATTCGCATTGTCTGTTTTTTCTTCATCGCTATCGATTTTAATACTATCTTTTACATTTATTTGAGAAGGGTCTATTTTTACTATTTTCGCTCCGACTTTCTGAAAGATAGGATACATCATGGAACCCGCGAAAAGATTGTTGATACTCGCTTTAAATATTCCTATATTTGAAAATACATAGATGATGACGGAAAATATCAAAAAAACTTTTGCGCCGCCGACGATAAAACCTAAAATCTTATCGACGATCCCCAATCCGCTGGAGTGCACAAGTTTGCCAAGTAAAAAGCCTATCATCGTGGCAAAAAGCCAAAACGCTATCAAAACGGCGATAAAACCTATCAGATATAAAGAGCCCTTGTTTTGCAAATCCAAAAAATTGACATCTATAAAATTTCCCGCTGCCTCAGCATATCTGGACGCGACATAAATACCTCCTATGATACCTATAAGCCCGAATACTTCCTTTACAAATCCTCTAAATATTCCTTTGATGCCTAAAAACAGAATAAGAGCGATAGATACCAGATCCAATAATGAAACATTTTCCATAAAATATATACCTTAAAAACATTATATGCCGTCGCAGATAAGTCGCGGCTATTAAATTTTGATTATAACAAAAATTTACCTTAGTGTAAATCTTATAGCGGTAAAAAGGATATATTAGTAGAGATATTTTATAAAATATAAAGTTACCGCTTACTAAAAAAGCTTTAGAAGCGGTATGGTTTTTTTAAATTTGACCTATTCTGCCTTTGAGTTCATCTGGTTGAGTCGAAATACGCATAGCGTCTTCTTTATGAACAAGATTTTGTTTGACCAATTTTTCAAGAGCCTGCGTTTGAGTCTGCATGCCGGTTTGAGTCTGGTTTAGCTGCATTTGCGAATATAGTTGGTGAATTTTGTTTTCACGAATAAGATTGGCTATGGCGTGATTGTTTATCATGATCTCCTGCGCGGCCAATCTTCCTTTACTCTTTTTGGGAAGAAGCATTTGCGAAATGACGGCCGTTAGAGAAACGGAGAGCATATTTCTTACCTGAAGTTGTTCGGATCCTTGAAATGTATCTACGATCCTGTTGATGGTTTGAACAGCGGAATTCGTATGAAGCGTTCCAAATACCAGGTGACCCGTTTCGGCGGCGGTAAGAGCCGCTTCTATGGTCTCTTTGTCCCTCATCTCACCGATTAGTATGATGTCCGGATCCTCACGCATCGCGTACTTTAAGGCGGTTGCGAAACTTTTTGTATCTTCTCCTACATTTCTGTGTGAAAAGAGAGATTTTTTATTTTGATGTATAAATTCCACCGGATCTTCCGCGGTGATGATATGTTTATGTTCGGTTTGGTTGATTTCGTTTAAAAGCGCCGCGAGAGTGGTCGATTTACCGCTTCCCGTGGGTCCGGTTACTAGAATGAGACCTTTTTCCCGCTTTATGATCTCTTTAAAAACCGCCGGAGCGTTTAAGTCGTCCAAAGAGGGGATATCGGTCGGGATGATTCTAAAAGCGGCCGCTAGTTCGGTGCCTATGGTGTAGTAGTAGTTACCCCTGAATCTTCCGACATTGGGAATCTCTATGGCGAAGTCAACTTCTTTGTTTTCCTCAAGATGCTTTTTTTGTTTATCGGTTATGAGAGCATAACACATCTCTTCGATCGTTTTTCCGTCGAGTTTGGGTAGATTTAGCGGGACGAGCCTGCCGTCTATTCTTATTTGAGGTTCGCTTCTGCTTACAAGATGCAGATCCGACGCGCCGTGACCTACGATGTTTTTTAAAAGGGTGTTGATGTCCATCGCGGAGGGACGCTCTAAAGTTTCGGTCATGTTGTCTCCTATTCTATAATTTTGGGAACAACGAAGAAACCATCCTCCTTTTTAGGCGCGTGATTTAAAATGTCTTCAATGATCTTCGGATCATTTTTCGGCGTATCTTCCCTAAAAGGCGTACCGCCTTTTATAGTAGAGAAAGAGGCTTCTTCATTGTCCAAATCCAATTCATTCAGATTTTCAACAAAATCGACAATTTTTGCTATCTCTTGAATAGTGCTTTCTCTTTTCTCTTCGCTTATCTTCAGGGATGATAGTTTTTCAAGTTTACTAAGAAGCGTTTCGTCTATTTTCATATAAACCC
>JALWKJ010000039.1 GCA_027081495.1 Campylobacterales bacterium
TTTTTATATATATTGTTTGGGTTTTTTTTGTACTTTTACTCTTTTTTAGCAAAGAAAAAGTTTCGATTTTTCCATTTGGATAGAGCAAATCAACACCAAAAAGATTTAAAACAGACAAAAGTGTTACTAAACTTATTTTATATATCATTTTTTATGTCCATAGATCGTAATTTTCGCCTCCTTTAGAGAGCCTGTATGATTTTTCACAAGATCCGAGATATTCAAAACCCACTTGCCTTTCATCGACTCGCCGTAAAACTCTATAGAAGCAAACGACCAAAAAGAGTAACTATCTTTGAGGATGGAAGAGCCGTAAGTAAGAGTAGATTTTGTGGATGAAGGAGAGTTGAGCATGATTTTTAGATCTCCGCAATATTGATGATCGGTTTTTATACTTACTCTCACATACTCTACGATGAGATCTTCTTCAATGTCAAAAACCGCGTCTATCCCGAAATCATCGTTATCCGGAATGGTAAGATTTAAATCTTTAAGCTCAAAAGATCGTACCTGCTCTTTGGAAAGAGGTTTATGCTTTTTTGCCGCTTCCACGGCTTTTTGAGCATTTACCAAACCAAAACCGTAATAGCGGCTATATTGTAATTTAGCGCCGTTTTTATGCCATGAAGAGTCTGTAGAATCAATTTTTTTAGATGTTTTTATGAGTATGTCTTTAATATCTCTATATGAGAGATTATCGTTTGCTTCAAGCATTAACGCTACGACGCCCGAAACCATGGGAGCGGCGGCGGAAGTTCCGTTCATCAAGTTCGTATAGTCATAATTTTCATTGCCTTTTACATCAAAGTGTTCGCCCCCGTAACTGTCATATCCATACTCCGGAGTCGTCATATCGGTAGTTACGATCATTTTTTCTCCAAGTATCCCGCCTCCTCCCGGCGCCGTTACTAAAATATTTGCTCCAAAATTGCTGTATGAAGCTATAACGCCATCGCTTGTAACCGCGCTAACGGGTAAAGTATATCGCGAATTTAAAACTGAACTGAAATTTGTATTTGACCTCTCGTTTCCCGCCGCGAATATATATATTACGGGATCGCTTTTCATCTTTTGTTCTATCGCGTCAAGCACTACCACATCGTCATCAAGACCTCCGCTTAGATCATTTCCCCAACTATTTGAAGATATATCTATTCCTTTATAAAGCATAGCGTCTTCAAAAGAACTATCTTTTAAATCGGAAAAAACATTTAAACCGACAAGCGAAGCCTCGGGAGCTATACCAGTTACGCCTATATTATTTTGAACGGCGGCTATGATACCGCAAACCGCAGTGCCGTGCGCGGCATCTACGAAGGGGCTTTCTATCTCCTCTTTTGTTACGGAGGGATCAAATTTTTTTGTCGCATAACAATATGAAAGATTAAAATCTATATTTTTAAAAAGATCTTTATGCGAAGTATCGATACCCGTATCGACAACCGCTATTTTTATCCCTTTGCCGCGATACTCTTTCCACACGCCTGAAACATTAATATCGCAAATACCGGTATTGTTC